>CACLPR010000046.1 GCA_902608845.1 uncultured Pelagibacteraceae bacterium | reverse complement strand
TTGTGGAGTTGGCAGGACTCAATTAAATCTGTTTTCTTAGATAGAGTTTCTATTGTTAGTTATTATGATAGACAAATTAGAAGTCCTTCGTTTAGCATGAAACTTCCAAGTGTAATTGCTCTTAAATCATACATTAGACCTCAATCAAATCCTAACTTTACACGGTTCAATGTTTTTTTGAGAGATAAATTTAGTTGTCAATATTGTGGTAGCAAAGATGAATTAACTTTTGATCACTTACTACCAAGATCAAAAGGAGGCAAAACTAATTGGGATAATGTTGTAACAGCTTGTTCGTCCTGTAATGTAAAAAAAGGAGGAAGACTAATAAAGAACTCAGGTATGACACTAAATCAATGGCCCTTTCAACCTACTACAGAAGACCTCCATAAAAATGGTAAAAATTTTCCACCAAACTTTTTACATAAAAGTTGGATGGATTATTTATACTGGGATGTTGAACTTGAACCGTAACTAAATTTTTTCAGAGATTTTTATAGCAACCTTAGAACCAGTTTTAATTACTTTATCCATAATTGAATAAAGACCTTTTTTTGTAGCACCCTTCTCGTAGGCTATATCTTTATGATCTAATTCGTCTTGTCTAAATTTTATTATTTTTTCCTTTAAATCTTTTTCATCTCCTTCTATTTGGTCAATTTGGCTTTTATAATGTTCGTCTATTACCTCCTCGACAGAGGCCGTACATAACATCGCTGCTTTTTTTCCAAGTATCGTTGAACCAAATCCAAGACCTAGTCCAAGCAAATCCCATAATGGTAGTAACTTTGTTGGTTTTATATTTCTTTTTTCTATTTCATCCTCAAAAAAATTTGAGTGTTCCTCCTCATGCTTCTTCATTTCTCCAATAATTTGTTTCAAATCATCATTTTTTACAATTGTATTTAAAGCAAGCAGTTGACCCTCATAAATTTTAATTGCACCTCTTTCTCCAGCATGATCTACTCTTATAAATTCTTCTAATTTTTTTTTATTTGTTTGCTTCATACACCAATGTTTTAATAGAAATAATAACAATTAAAATTGATAAAATTGTATTAATTGCCGCTAGTGATACTCCTAGAATTTTAAAAGTAGCATCTTTACAGTCAACAGGCAGAGTTTTGTTAAGAGATTCTAGTAATTTCGATTTATTTAAAATATCTGATGATCCATTTGTGCAGGCTGAAAGCTCATCAAATATGCTATTCTCAATTCCAAAATGATACCCAGATAGTATAGCGCTCAAACCAAATATCATAATTGTAACTATTAAAATTTGATCATTATTCACATAATTAAATCCTATAAAGCTTACAAAAATTGCAGCTAGATAAGGTAACCTTTGATAAATACATAACTTACATGGCTGATATTGCAAAATATACTCAATGTATAAAGCTGAAATTATTGAAATTAATGAGATAAAAAAAATAATCAAATAAAAATTTTTTCTATTTAGAAATAGGATCATATTTAGTTAATAAAATTATTTAAAAATTTATAAATAAAATAAGCAAATATAATTAAGATAAATGATAACAAAATAGAAAATTTTAAAAGCTTTTTTTCAATAATTTTTTTCATTGTTGGTCCAAAGTTTCCAATTAAAAATGCTATCAAAAAAAAACGTGATCCTCTGGTTAGAACAGAGATAATAATAAAATATAAAATATTGAAGTTTATAAAACCACTTGTAATTGTCAGTAACTTAAAAGGCACTGGTGAAAAACCAGCAATTGCTAAAAGAGTTATCCAGGCTATGACCCCACCTTCTGAAGACACTTTATCTTTTAAAAACGAAGCATTATCTACTCCATAAATCTCAAAAATTTTAAGACCAATTTCATTAAAGAAAACATATCCAATAAGATAACCAAGGCAAGCCCCCAAAATAGATCCTATAGTAGCAATTAATGCAATTCTAATCCATTCATGTTTTCGAGCTATGGTCATAGGAATTATCAAAACATCAGGTGGTATTGGGAATATAAAACTTTCAATAAAAGATACAAAACCCAAAATCGATTTGGACTTTTTATGTCCTGCTAATTTGATAGTTTTATTATAAAGCTCTCTTATCATACTAATCTTTATTTATTTATAACAATTTAAATTAAAAATATATTGATTTGTAAATCATAATAGAACTGATTACGATGATATTATATTGTATTATAAATGGAAAACATACAAGAATTCAGGTTTGAGGAAAGATATC
>CACLPR010000045.1 GCA_902608845.1 uncultured Pelagibacteraceae bacterium | reverse complement strand
AAAAATGTAGCAGTAGCTCCAAAACTTATGAATACAATAGAAAATCCGACTGCAAATAAAATAATAGGAAAAATATTTACAGTTTTTTTTTCAAGTAATTCATTAAGAGTTGATCCTGATATATATGATATATACCCTGGTATTAGAGGCAGAACACACGGAGATAAAAAGCTAAGCAAACCAGCTCCAAAAGCTAAAATAAATTCAATCATTATCCAGTATTTTTGATAGCTGCAGAAATACCTGCTATTGATGCCATCATTGCGTCATTTAAATCTTTTTTATCTTTTTTATTTAAATTTCTTTTTAGAAGCTTATTCATCACTACTGCTTGTAAAACATTAAGGATTTCAGAATATATGTTTCTAATAATTGCTGGACCTCTAAAAATTTTTCTTTGTTTAAAAATTTCTTTTGGTGTTATTTGATCATTCAATTTTTTAACAGCATCAAATTGAAATCTTAATTTTTTCCCTACTCTAATAAGTTTATCATCAGCTAGGTTTTTTTCATAAATTTTTGATATTTCTGGGTCTACCTTAGAAAGTACCATGTCAAGCAAGTCCATTGTTGAATTAAAATAAGGCCAGTTTTTTTCCATATCAATAAGTGTTTTTTTAAATTTTTTTATAGATGAATATCTTAAAGCCTCGGCAGTGCCTAACCAAGCGGGTAACATTAATCTAATTTGAGTCCAAGCAAAAACCCAAGGAATAGCTCTTAAACTGTTTATATTATCAACATTTTTTCTTTTAGAAGGTCTAGAGCCAATTGATAATTTCCCAAGTGCCATATGAGGAGTTACGGTTTTAAAATATCTTATAAAATCTGAACTTTGATTTATATTTTTTCTATAGGAACTTGTTGATATCTCGGACATACTTTGAATTAATTGTCTCCAACTGTCTTTTGGTTTTGGTGGTGGATTTAAAGTAGCTTCCATAACAGATCCAATATAACTGCACAGATTATATTTTGCTAAAGGCTCATAACCATATTTTTGCTGTATTACTTCTCCTTGATCAGTTATTCGAATTTTACCATTGACCGACCCAGCAGGCTGCGACCTCAATGTTGCTTGTATAGGCCCACCTCCTCTTCCTGCAGAACCTCCTCTGCCATGAAAGAATGTAACTTCTATTTTATATTTTTTAGCTAGTTTAATTATTTCTTCCTGTAATTTAAATTGATGCCAACTTGCAGAGAGCTTTCCAGCATCTTTACTGGAGTCAGAGTACCCAATCATAATTTCTTGCTTGTTATTAATATCTTTTCTGTACCATTTTAATGAAAAAAGTTTTTCCATTATTGGTTTTGCATTTATAAGATCATCAAGAGTTTCGAAAAGAGGAACTACTCTTAGTTTATTCTTAATGTTGGCTTCTTTTTGGAAAAACATAACTGATAAGATATCTGATGCTGAAGATGTCATTGAGATTACATACGCTCCTAAACACTCTTTAGGTTGACTTGCCAATACTTTAAATGTGGACCAAACCTCTTTGTTTTCCTTGTTTTTAAATTGAAATTTTTTTAATACATTTTTGCTTTGCATTTTATTTGATAAATATTTTATTTTTCGATCCTCATCCCAAGTAGAATAATTTTGGTTTAGTTTTTTCTTTATGTATTCTGCTAATAATTGAGAATGTCTTGAAGACTCTTGTCTTATATCAAGTCGTGCAAGATTTATTCCAAAACA
This sequence comes from uncultured Pelagibacteraceae bacterium, assembly GCA_902608845.1. Taxonomy (GTDB): domain Bacteria; phylum Pseudomonadota; class Alphaproteobacteria; order Pelagibacterales; family Pelagibacteraceae; genus Pelagibacter. The sequence goes on along the minus strand of CACLPR010000045.1, from coordinate 529 downwards.
CTTAGCTCTTCGCATTAAATCTAATAAATCACCACTAGCTATATTTTCACTTTGGTTTTGTTCTAATGATTCTCTTACTACTCTCAATGGTTTTAAAATTTCTTCTCTCTCTGATAGTAAATCTTTATCATTTAAGGGTTTATTGTTTGTTAAATAACCCTCTATTGCTCTATGCGTTTTTCTTAATTTATCTCTTAAAGGTCTTAGATAAACTCTATAAGGCTCGAAAGTTTTTCCTGTAGTTTTTAATATTTTTTTTGAACATTTTTCCATAGAGTAAGATCTAATTAACTTTGTCATTGACTTCTCATAAAGTTTAGCTGCCTCCCACCTTGATAACAAAATAACTCTTTTAGTAACTTCTGCAGTAACAAATGGATTGCCATCTCTATCACCACCCATCCATGATCCAAACTCAATAGGATTAAAATTTTTAGGCAAACCCTTACCCATATTTTTTTCAAATATTTGATTTAATCTTCTGTATACTTTAGGAATTGTATCCCACAAGCTATCTTCTATAATTGCA
>CACLPR010000044.1 GCA_902608845.1 uncultured Pelagibacteraceae bacterium | reverse complement strand
TAACCCAAAAAATCTATAATAAATTTCATAAAGATAGAAAAAAAAATATTTCATCAAAATATATAAAAGTTGGATTTATCTCCTCTTTTTTTAGAAATCATACAGTTTCCAAGTTATTTAAAAATTGGGCTTTAAAATTAGATCAAAAATATTTTAAAAGATTTATTTATTATGCTGATGACAAATTTGATCGTGTTACTAGCGAAATCAGACAGAATGTTGAACATTTTTTTAATCACACAGATATTGATCAATTAGCTAATAAAATATCTCAAGATAATTTAGATTTTCTTATTTATTTAGATGTTGGTATGATACCAAAAATTCAAATCTTAAGTTCTTTAAGACTGGCCTCTATACAATGTATCACGTGGGGACATCCAATTACATCAGGATTTAAAAATATCGATTATTTTATTTCTAGTGAAATTATGGAAACCCAAAATTCACAAAAATATTATTCAGAAAAGTTAATTAACTTACCTGGTCTGGGAATAGATTATGATTTTCCTAATTTATCTAATATTAAGAAACCAGATATTTCGATTAAATCAAATACTGTCATTTTTTTAAATCTTCAAAGTTTGTTTAAACTTCTTCCACAAGACGACCATATTTATTTGGATATACTAAAAAAGTTTCCAAATTGTTGTTTTTGGTTTATTCAAGGTTTAAATAATTCAGTAACAAACATCTTTAAAGAGAGAATTTCTAAAATTTTTAAAATTGAGGGTTTTGATTTTGAAGAATATTCTTATTTTCATCCAAGATGTACTCAGGAAGAATTTTTAGGGCTAATTGAGGAGTCTGATATTATTTTAGATAGTTTTAATTGGTCTGGTGGTAATACTACTCTAGAAGCAATAAGTTTAAACAAGCCAGTAGTCACTTGTCCTTCTAGTTTTATGAGAGGAAGACACACATATGGTATCTTAAAAACTATTGGTCTTAGTGAAACTATTGCAACTTCAAAAAAAGAATACGTAGAAATTGCAGTTAAATTAGCCAATAATATTAATTTCAGAGACTCAATAGTTCATAAAATAAAGAAGAATAAACAAAAATTATATAATGATGAAAAACCAATTAGATTTCTTGAAGAAGTAATAAGAAAAAATGTTAAAATTTAAGATATTTGAACTATTAATATCAGAACACTTTATTTATGATATATCCAGTTTTAATTCCTAATATATTTAATTTCCCTTTTACATATGAAAGTGACTTAGATCTTAAAGTTGGAGATTATGTTTATGTTCCCTTTGGAAAATCAAAAATAACAGGAGTTGTATGGAATGAATTTGAAAAAAAAAATAAAAAAAATTTTCAGATAAAAAAAATTCTTAAAAAAATAGAAATTGAACCACTTAAAAAAGAAATTATTACTTTTTTGAATTGGTTTTCAGAATATAACTTAGTGCCAAAAGGAATGTGTTTAAAACTACATTTACTTAGTGGAGAAGCAATCACTAATTATGAAGATGAAAATTATCTACCCTATAATAAACAAAAGTTTGTAAATAAGTTTACCCTGTCTTCACATCAAAGAGAAATATTTGAGGAAATGTCAAAAAAAAATAATAAATTTAGAGTCCATCTTTTGCAAGGGACTACAGGTTCAGGAAAAACAATTGTTTATTTTAAGCATATAAAACAATTGTTAGAAAAAGGGTATCAAGCAATGATTCTACTACCTGAAATTGGTTTAACTGCAGAATTTGAAAATAAATTTGAAGAATTTTTTGGTTTCAGTGCTGCAGTATGGCACTCTGGAATAACACCTAAAAAAAAGAAAATAATCTGGAGTGGAGTATCATCAGGAAAAATTAATGTAATTATTGGTGCTCGTTCCTCATTATTTTTACCATTTAAGAATCTTGGAATTATAATTGTAGACGAAGAGCACGATCAATCATTCAAACAAGACGAAGGAGTAATTTACAATGCAAGAGACATGGCAATTGCAAGAGCTAATTTTGAAAATATCCCTATCAATCTTGTTACTGCTGTACCCTCAATAGAAACATATGCAAATATTAAGAAAAAAAAATATTCTGTATCACGTTTAACTAAAAGATATAAAGATGCAAATTTACCTTCATATGAAATAATAGACTTAAATAAAAATAAGTTAGATAAACAATCATGGATTGCTGGTGAGACTTTCCAAAACGTAAATAATCATTTAAAAAAAAATGACCAAGTATTATTTTTTATTAATAGAAGGGGTTTTGCTCCATATGCTCTTTGTAAAAAATGTTTAAATGTTTACTCCTGTCCAAATTGTTCAATA
>CACLPR010000043.1 GCA_902608845.1 uncultured Pelagibacteraceae bacterium | reverse complement strand
CGTCTAGTTGTTGAAGTTGTAAGTAGAAATGATGACAATAGTTTTAGAAAACTTTTTAAATATATCTCGGGTCAGAATAATAAATCCCAAGAAATTAAAATGACTGTGCCAGTAACACAGGGTGAGAGGGATAATGGATACTATATGCAATTTTATCTTCCTTCAAAATTTACAAAAGAGAATGTGCCCATACCCACAAATTCAGATGTTAAAATCTCAACAATAGAAGAAGGTTTTTTTGCTGTAATAGAATATTCTGGAAGAGCCTCAGATAAAAATTTCTTCAAACATAAGGAAATTCTTAATAAAAAACTGTTAGAGGATAAAGTAATCATTAAAGGACCCCCAATAAGAGCAACCTATAATGGGCCTTTTACGCTTCCTATGATGAGACGAAACGAAGCTATGTTTAAAGTTGAGTGGAGTAAATAGATTACATTTTGCCATATATATTAATTTCTATCGCCTGATAGTTTAACATCATTAATCAGAAAGGTATTTTATGAAAAAATTATTTCTAATTTTATTTGTATTATTTGGTTTAAACAGCTCTGTTTTTGCTGATGGTCATGTAAAAAGAATTTTATCAACTAGTCAGACTGGTATGGGTAACGATATTGTTTATCCATCAGGAAAAGCAAAGATAACAGCTTTTGAATTTACTGTGCCCGTAGGAGGCCCTGTAGTTCCGCATACTCACTCGTTCCCTGTTTTAATAATGATACAACAAGGAGAAATTGAACTTACTCAAGGTGGTAAAAGCTATGTTTATAAAGCTGGAGATGCATTCATTGAAGATGTAGGTGTAGTTCATGAGTCTAAAAATATTGGAGATGTTCCTGTTAAAGCAATTGTTGTTGCTATGGGAGTTGAAGGTCAAAAAATAATGACCCCAGTAAAATAGATTGGTCAATAAGTAAATTTTTAAATATGGGGCAGTAATTTTACATGCCCCATATCTCATTCTTTAAGCTAAAACTTTTTAGCCTCCTTCTTTAAGTGACCTAATGTTTCTCCTGAATTTTTTCCTGATTTGATAACGTATCCACTTGTGCCGTTAGCATTAGTTTCTACAGTTTTCAAATTTCGAAACATTAATTGATTTAGCCTAGCGTTCTTTGAGCCTCGGCTAAACGAACTTAATACTCTGTGCTTCTGGCGTATGAAAACCTTATTGTAGATTTTCCTCTTTTTTGATCGAAATCAAGTCCAGGAGTTATTGCTACTCCTGCTTTATCAAGCACTTCTCTACAAAAGTTAAGGCTATCTTTCGAATACTCTGAAATATCAATGTAGATATAAAAAGCACCATCTGGGGGAGAAAATTTATTTAAACCAGCCTTAGGTAACTCTTCTAACAAAATTGATCTATTTTTTTTATAAACCTCTACATTTGTATTTAATTCCTCTTTTGCATCCATTGCTGATAGAGCAGTTAATTGACTGACATGTGGAGGGCAAATAAAAAGATTTTGAGATAATCTTTCTACTTGTCTCACATGATCTTCAGGGACAATCATCCAGCCGACTCTCCAACCAGTCATAGAAAAATATTTAGAAAATGAGTTTATAACATAACATTCATTTGAGATTTCTAGTGCAGATGTAGGATTATTTTCATATTGAATTCCGTGATAAATCTCATCACTAATAAAACTCACTTTATTCTCATGAGCTGTATAGATAAGTTCTTCTAGTTTTTTTTTATCAAGCATTGAGCCAGTGGGATTAGCAGGAGAAGCTACTAACAAACCATTTAAATTATTTTCTTTAATATCTTTAGGTATGGGCTGAAATTTATTTTGCAATTCTGTAAAAATATCAACTGGAATTAAATCTTGTGACTTTAGAATTTGTCTATAGCTAGGATAGCCCGGAGCGGCAATGCCCACTCTATCTCCAACATCAAATAATGCTGCAAATGAAAGTATAAATGCTCCAGAAGATCCAGTAGTTATAATTATTCTGTCTGGGTTTAAATCAATATTGTACCAATCTCCATACAATTTAGAAATTCTATTTCTTAATTCTGGTAAACCTAAAGTAACTGTATAGCCAAGATCATTATTTGAAATTTCATCTGAAATAAATTGTTTGGCAAGTTTTGGTGCTGGTGTTCCTGGTTGACCTACTTCCATATGAATTACATGCTTGCCATTAGCTTCTGCTTTTCTAGCAGACTCCATCACATCCATTACAATAAATGGGTCAACATTACTTCTTTTAGATTTCTTCATTTAGTCTCTATTTATGGATTAAATATTATAAACTGATCTTAAATACTCTTGCTGTTTTTTCGTCTGAAATGTTTAGAATTTTAAACTTAGATGTTTTTTCTAACTTTTGACCTTTATTAGTCACAAAAGATTTCATTTTTTTTTACTTCGCC
>CACLPR010000042.1 GCA_902608845.1 uncultured Pelagibacteraceae bacterium | reverse complement strand
CAAGCCCTCAAGCATTCGAAGGCTTAAGAAATTCAAACAGAAAAGTAAGACACCCTAAACTAACTCTTGCTGTTGCAGATCATAATGTTCCGACAACTGACAGGTCAAAAGGTATCGCAGATGAAGACTCGAGAATTCAAGTTGAAACTTTGAACAAAAACTGTAAGGAATTTGGAGTAGAGATTTTTGGAATGGATGATAAAAGACAAGGCATTGTCCATATCATAGGACCTGAACAAGGTTTTACACAGCCTGGAAATATTATTGTTTGTGGTGATAGTCATACTGCAACTCATGGAGCATTTGGAGCTTTAGCTTTTGGTATTGGAACTTCAGAAGTAGAACACGTTTTAGCAACACAAACTTTAGTTCAAAAAAAATCAAAAAACTTTAGAATTAGCGTAAATGGTTCATTACCTATTGGCGTAACATCAAAGGATGTCATCCTGCAGATAATTGGAAAAATAGGAACGGCTGGTGGTACTGGTTATGTGATTGAGTATGCCGGTAACCTTATATCTAATCTAAGTGTTGAACAAAGAATGACGATTTGCAACATGACGATTGAAGGTGGGGCAAGAGCAGGACTAATTCAACCAGATGAAAAGATATTTCAATATTTAAAAGGTAAACCAATGTCACCAAAAGGAGAAAACTGGGAAAAAGCTTTGGAATATTGGCATACATTGAAATCTGATAAGGACGCAAACTTTGATAAAGAATTAACGTTAGATGGATCTCAAATTAAACCAATGGTAACTTGGGGAACATCTCCCCAGGATGTGGTTGAAATAGACGGTAAAGTTCCCAATCCTGAAAGTGAAACTGACCCAGACAGAAAAAATTCAATTAACAGATCATTAAATTATATGGGATTAAAACCAAATACAAATATTCAAGATATTAAGATTGATAAAGTTTTTATAGGAAGCTGCACTAACGGGAGAATAGAAGATATAAGAGAGGCAGCTAAAATATTGAAAGATAAGAAAGTTGCATCACATGTACATGCAATGATTGTTCCAGGTTCTGGTTTAGTTAAAGAACAAGCAGAGCAAGAGGGTCTGGATAAAATATTTTTAGAATCAGGCTTTGAATGGAGAGAGCCAGGCTGTTCAATGTGTCTAGCAATGAATGCGGATAAGCTTAAACCTGAAGAAAGATGTGCATCTACCTCTAATAGAAATTTTGAGGGTAGACAGGGAAGAGGTGGTAGAACACATTTAGTTAGTCCAGCAATGGCAGCAGCAGCTGCAATTTCTGGAAACTTAGATGATGTTAGAAAATACCAAAATTAAATGAATAAGTTTATCTCAATAAAAAGTGTTCCAGCTTATCTACCTATCGTCAATATAGATACAGACATGATAATTCCTAAACAGTTTTTAAAAACTATAAAAAGAACTGGACTAGGAAAAAATTTATTTTTTGAAATGAGATATGACCAAAGTGGTAAAGAGATAGATGACTTTATTTTAAATAATAGTCCGTACAATAATTCTAAAATTTTAATTGCAGGAAAGAATTTTGGATGTGGCTCTTCTAGAGAACATGCTCCTTGGGCTTTAATGGATTTTGGAATAACTTGTGTAATTAGTTCAAGTTATGCAGATATATTTTATAATAACTGTTTTAAGAACGGGATTCTCCCAATTACAATTTCAGAGGATCAAATCAAAGAAATTTCAGAGTACTCGAATAGAAAAGAGGAAATTTCTGTAAATTTGCCTGAGCAAACAATAAGTTTTGGTAATAAAGAAATAAAATTTGAAATAGATCAATTTAAGAAAAAATGTCTAATAGAGGGATTAGATGACATTGCTTTATCTCTAGAAAAATCTGAAAAAATAGTTTCATACGAAAATAAAATTAAAGAGGCAAAACCTTGGATATTTAATGATTAAAATTAAAAAAAGAAAAATTTTATTATTACCAGGGGATGGTATCGGACCTGAGGTAATTGCTGAAGTCAAAAAAATAATTGAATGGTTCAACTCAAATAAATCCTTGGATTTTGAAATTGACCAAGATTTGGTTGGAGGTGCTGCTTATGATAAACATGGAACTCCAATAACTGATGAAGCTTTTTACAAGGCACAAGAAAGCGCTGCAGTAATATTGGGTGCTGTTGGTGGACCAAAATGGGATAATATTGATTTTTCAAAAAAACCAGAGAGAGCTCTATTAAAATTAAGAAAAGAATTAAAATTATTTGCAAATTTGAGACCTGCAATTTGTTTTAAACAACTCGTTGATGCCTCAAGTTTAAAGCCTGAATTTGTTTCTAATTTAGATATTCTTTTTGTTAGGGAATTAACGGGTGGGATTTACTTTGGTGAACCTAGAGGGATAAAACCAATTGATAATGGTGAAAGAAAAGGAATTAATACTCATGTC
>CACLPR010000041.1 GCA_902608845.1 uncultured Pelagibacteraceae bacterium | reverse complement strand
TCCAATATTATTTCCAAAATATTCAATAAAATTATTGGCCATACCTCCAACAATTACAATATTATCAAATTTTGGTATTAAATTTTTAATAATATCTATTTTAGAGGAAATTTTAGATCCTCCGATTATACAAGTTACAGGTTTTGTTATTTCAGTAGTAATTTTATTTAGAGCAGCTACCTCCAAGTCTAATTGTAGTCCAGAAAAAGAGGGCAAATATTTAGAAATTTGTTGAATTGATGCATGGGTCCGATGAGAACAGGAAAAAGCATCATTTACATAAATATCTCCTAAACTAGCTAGGTGCTTTGCAAATTTATCATCATTTTTTTCCTCTTCTTCATAAAACCTAATATTTTCTAAAATAAGGATTTCCTCAACAAATTTTTCAAAGAAATCTTTATTTTTTATTTCATAAATATTTTCTGTGATTAGTTTGACATCAACGTTTAATTTTTTTTTCAATTCGTCACCTACTGGTTTTAAGGATAGATCTTTAATTATTTTTCCTTTTGGTCTACCAACGTGCGAAATAATTATTATTGTAGTTTTTTGTTGAATTAAAAAATTTAAAGTAGGTAGAATTTTATCTATTCTTGTAGTGTCACTTATTTTTCCATTTTTCAAAGGAACATTTAAGTCTAATCTTAATAATATTTTTTTTTTTTTAAGATTTTTTTCGTTAATTATGCTTCTCATTAAGAGATTTTTTTCAAATTCTCGGCTATATCGCACATTCTATTGGAAAAACCCCACTCATTATCATACCAAGCAGAAATTTTACCCATATTTGTTCCAACCACATTTGTCAAAGAGGCATCTACAATTGCAGATGCAGAATGATGATTAAAATCAATGGAAACCAGCTCCTCATGAGTAACTTCTAAAATTTTATTTAATTCATTTTGAGACGCAGTTTCAAAAGCATCATTAATTTTTTTAATAGTTATTTCTTTTTTTGAACAAAATACTAACTCAACAAGTGACACGTTAGGAGTTGGGACTCTCATTGCAACCCCTTCTAATTTCCCTTTTAAGCTTGGAATTATCTCGCCTATTGTTTTTGATGCTCCAGTTGATGTTGGAACTATTGATTGGCTTGCAGCTCTTGCTCTTCTTGGATCTTTATGAGAATTGTCCAAAATTCTTTGATCACTAGTAAATGCATGAATGGTAGTCATAAAACCTTTTTCGATTTCAAAATTATTATTAAGGACATTTACCACTGGCGCTAAACAGTTAGTTGTACATGAGGCAGCTGATATTATTTTATCATCCTTCGATATAATATTTTCATTTACACCAAATACAATTGTTTTATCTGCATTTTTACATGGAGCTGAAACGATTACTTTTCTTGCTCCATTTTTGATGTGTGTAAGCAATTTTTCTTTTGAATTAAATTTACCAGTACACTCAAAAACATAGTCAACATGGTATTTTTTCCAATCAATATTTTCGATTTTAGATTCTTGAGAAAATGTAATTTTATTTTTATTAATTATCAATTCATTTTCATTAAATTTTAAATCTGCATTAAATTTTCCATGAATAGAGTCATATTTTATTAATTTACAAGTAGTTTCTGCATTAGATCTATTGTTTATGTGGCTAATTTTTAAATTTTTATTTTTTGTTTCAAAAATTGATCTAACCACCATACGGCCAATTCTACCCATCCCATTAATTCCAATTTTAATAGTCATTTTTAGTTTCTTATTTTTTTCTTTAATTTATCTACAATGTTCGAGGATATTAGCCCAAAATATTTATAAATATCTTTATAGGGAGCACTTTTTCCAAATACATCAATTCCAAAAGTCATTCCAAAATCACCTACATATTTTTTCCAACAGACACTTGATCCAGCTTCGATTGATATTTTCAATTTTGTTTCATTTAAAATTTTATTTTTATAATTACTTGATTGTGATTCAAAAAGCTCCATACATGGCATTGATATAACTTTTGAGTATATCCTATCTTTGGCTAATTTATGGCTGACCTCTATGGCTAAATTTACTTCAGAACCACTTGCTAAAATAGTCAATTTTATATTTTTGTTTGTCCTTAAAATTTCATATGCCCCTAATGAGCACTTGTTAATATTTGAATATTTATTTCTGATGGGATTAAGGTTTTGTCTGGTTAACGATAGAATGCTTGGTGTTTTAGAGCTCTTTAAAGCATGTTCCCAACATTCTATAGTTTCTAATCTATCTGCAGGTCTAAAAACATTAAGATTTGGTATTGATCTTAATCCAGATAATTGTTCAATAGGTTGGTGTGTTGGTCCATCCTCCCCAAGTCCAATAGAGTCATGTGTCATTACATATATAACTTGTTGTTTCATCATTGCTGCTAATCTTATAGATGGCTTACAATAATCTGAAAAAATTAAAAAAGTTCCTCCGTAAGGTATTATTTTACTATGCAAGGCTAATCCATTCATAATTCCACACATGGCATGTTCTCTTACTCCATAATGGATATAATTTCCGTTAAAATTTCCAGGTTTAATTATTTCATGATTTTTTGTCTTGGTATTATTTGA
>CACLPR010000040.1 GCA_902608845.1 uncultured Pelagibacteraceae bacterium | reverse complement strand
TAATATTTACAAGTTCAAATGCGATTAAGAATTTAGATTTATATAGAGTTGATAAAAAAATTGAATGTTATTGTGTAGGCTCTGCAACAGAAAAAGTTGCAAAGCTAAACGGTTTTCAAAATATTATCTCTGCAGAAGGAAACGTAAATAATTTAAAAGAATTAATATTACAAAACTTCGACTCAAAGAATGGATCACTTCTTTACGTAAGTGGTGAGATAGTTTCCAGTAGGTTAGATAAAGATCTAATTTCTGAAGGTTATTCTTTAAAGAGATTGATTAATTATACGGTTTCATCAACTCAAGAAATAAAAGAGGAATTTAGAGCACAATTAAAAGCCTCAATCCCCGATATAATTTATGTTTACTCAGAAAATAGTGCTAAGAGTTTATTAAATTTACTTAAAAAATATGATCTTTTAGACAGTTGGATGGATACCAATTTGATGTGCATGGGTGAAAAAGCATCAGCAATTTTAAATGAGATTAAGTGGAAAAAAATTTTTCTATTTAACTCTGGTGAAGAAGAGTTTTTGCTATATAAAATTTAGCCATGAGTGTTTTTGAGAACTTTTCAGGACTTTTTTTGTCTGTATGGCAAAAGGGAATTTTAGGCGTAAACTTTGTTGAGATCTTAATAGGTCTTGGAATATTCTTTATATTCTTAGTTTTTAGAGGGTTAATTAGCAAATTAATCATTAAAAAATTAGAACTAATTACTAAAAGAACTACAAATAAACTTGATGATACCTTCGTTAAGGCAATGGAGGGGCCAGCTAGATTTCTTCCAATTGTTCTGGGAGTATTTTTTGCAAGTTACTATATGTCTTTTGCAGAAGATACGAGGTTATTTCTAGACAACGTAAATAGAACGTTGATTACGATTTTACTTTTTTGGATTATTCATCAAATTATCGAACCAATTTCCTACATACTAAGTGGATTTGATAAGATTTTAACCAGAGAACTAATTGGCTGGATTATCAAATCATTAAAAATTTTAATTTTAATCTTAGGAGCTGCAGCTGTTTTAGAATTATGGGGAATAAAAATTGGTCCAATTATTGCAGGACTTGGTTTATTCGGTGTTGCAGTTGCTTTAGGAGCACAAGATTTATTCAAAAATTTAATATCAGGAATTTTAGTACTTGTTGAAAAAAGATTTAAAATGGGTGATTGGATTGAAGTTGAAGGAATAATCGAGGGTGTAGTTGAAAAAATAGGTTTTAGATCAACTGTTATAAGAAAATTTGACAAGTCTTTAGCAATTATTCCAAATTTCCAGTTTGCAGAGAATGCTGTAATTAATAAAAGTCAAATTACAAATTGGAGAATTAGTTGGACGATAACACTTCAGTATGACTCTACCGTTGAACAATTAAAAACCATACGAAATGAGATAGAAGACTTTATAAATAGTTCAGAAGATTATGATACTAAAGTTGGTGTTTCTGTTAGGGTTGATAAATTTGCTGATAGCTCAATAGATATGTATGTAAGATGTTATACAAAAACAAATAGTTGGAGCGAGATGTTGTTGGTTAAAGAAAGACTGGCAATTCAAATTAAAGAAATTGTTGAGGGTAATAAAGCATCTTTTGCTTTCCCAAGTACTTCAGTATATGTAGAAAAGAAATGATAGCTATTTTTTACTTAGCTTTACAATTATTAAAATTGTATTCTTATGTAGTAATCGCTAACGTTGTTATAAGTTGGTTAATAGCTTTTAATGTCTTAAATACTTCAAATAGATTTGTTTATTCAATACTAGAGTTTACTTATAAACTCACTGATCCAATACTTAATAAAATAAGGGGTTTTTTGCCAAGTCTTGGTGCTTTTGATATATCACCTATCATTCTTCTTTTGTTGATCTGGTTTGTAGAAATGTGTATGAAACTCTACATAGCACCACTTATTTTTTAATAATCATGATTTTAATAGACGGAAAAAAACAATCGGCTGAACTTAGAGAAGAATTAAAAACAGAAGTAGATGGCCTGAGAGAAAAATATAATAAAGTTCCAGGACTAACCGTCATTTTAATTGGAGATTTGGCTCCAAGTCAGATTTATGTAAGAAATAAAGAAAAATCAGCAACGCAAGTTGGTTTAAAATCTGAAGTTATTAAATACCCAGACACTGTAGATGAAAAAACAGTCTTAGATAAAATTGAAGAACTTAATAAAGATGAAACTGTTTCAGGGATTTTGGTTCAATTGCCACTTCCAAAACATATTAACAAGCAACACGTTATAGAAACTATTTCACCACATAAAGATGTTGATGGTTTACATCCTATGAATGTTGGCAACCTTTCATCTGGGTACCAAGGTTCAATTCCTTGTACACCTCTTGGATGTTATTATTTACTAAAAAAAATTGAACCTAACTTAACAGGAAAAAAAGCTGTAATGATTGGGCGGTCAAATTTAAATGGTAAGGCAATGGCACAACTTTTACTTCAAGAAGATTGTACAGTAACAATTACTCACTCAAAAACAAAAGACCTTCAGCATGAATGCTTAGAAGCTGATGTTATTGTTGCTGCAGTTGGAATTCCCGAACTTATAAAAGGTGATTGGGTGAAAAAAGATGCAATAGTTATTGAT
>CACLPR010000039.1 GCA_902608845.1 uncultured Pelagibacteraceae bacterium | reverse complement strand
TATGGAATCCGAGATTACAGAGGTGGTGGAAGACAATCTGCTCGTGAGACTGCTGCTAGAGTTGCGGCAGGTGCTATTGCAAAAGTTGTTTTGAAAAATAAAATTGGTAAGAAGTATCAAGCAGTTGGTGCTGTTACTCAATTAGGAATATTAGGATGTGACTTAAAGAAATGGAAAGACAAAACAATTTCTAATAACCCATTTTTTTGTCCTGATAAAACTGTGATTAAACTTTGGGAAAAATATTTACTTGGGATAAGAAAAGCTGGATCATCTTGTGGGGCAATTATTGAGGTTAGAGCAAGAGGAGTTCCTTTGGGACTTGGAGCCCCTATATACTCAAAATTAGATATGGACCTTGCAGCAGCGATGATGAGCATTAATGCTGTAAAGGGTGTAAATATTGGATCGGGGATGAACTCGGCAATGTTAACTGGTGAAGAAAACTCTGATGAAATTTTGAAAAAAAGGGGTAAAATTAGTTTCAAATCAAATAATGCAGGAGGAATTCTTGGAGGAATATCTACTGGACAAGAAATAAATGTTTCATTTGCAGTAAAACCAACATCATCTATTTTATCGTCAAGAAAAACAATTGACAGATTTGGGAAGAATACGACAATATCTGTAAAAGGAAGACACGACCCATGTGTTGGAATCAGAGCAGTTCCAATAGGAGAGGCGATGATGCATTGTGTAATTCTTGATCACTATTTAATGAATACAGCACAAAACAAAATTTAATTAGATTTTTTAATTAAAACTTTTGAATTTAAAGTATCTAAAATTTTATTTTCAATACCAATAGAGTCTAAATTAGCAAACTTATACATTAGCTCTGGTTTGTCATGATCAATAAATCTATCTGGCAACATCATTGATCTAAACTTAATATTACTGTCTAATAAATTTTTTTCACTTAAAAATTGGCTTACGTGAGATCCAAACCCTCCAATTGAACCTTCTTCTATTGTAATCAAAACCTCATGTTCTGTAGCAATTTGCCAAATTAGATTTTCATCTAAAGGTTTTGCAAATCTTGCATCAATAATAGAGATATCAATTCCTTTTTTTATAAGATTTTCAGAAGCCAAAATACACTCCTGTAATCTTGCACCAAAATTTAAGATTGCAACTTTTTTACCATCTTTAATTATTTTTGCTTTTCCCAACTCAATTTTCTCAGTTATTTTAGGTAATTGAACACCTATACCATTGCCTCTTGGATATCTAAAAGCTGACGGTCTATCATTTATATCCATTGATGTATTTATCATTCTTACAAGCTCAGCCTCGTCACTTGCGGCCATTACCACAAAATTTGGCAATGTGGAAAGGTATGTTATATCAAATGATCCAGCATGTGTTGGGCCATCAGCGCCAACTAACCCAGCTCTATCAATTGCAAATCTAACAGGTAAAGATTGTATGGCAATATCGTGAACCACCTGATCGTAAGCTCTTTGAAGAAATGTAGAATATATTGCAGCATAAGGTTTATACCCTTCAGTAGCCATTCCCGCAGCAAAAGTAACTGCATGTTGTTCAGCTATCCCAACATCAAACATTCTTTCTGGAAATTTTTTTCCAAATAAATCCATTCCTGTTCCTGATGGCATAGCTGCAGTTATACCAACAACCTTGCTATCGTTTTCTGCATGTTTGATTAATGAATTGGCAAATACTTTTGTATAAGAAGGGGTATTAGACTTAGATTTTTCTTGTTCTCCTGTTTTTATATTAAACTTAGAAACACCGTGAAATTTATCTTCTGACTTTTCAGCAAAGGAATAACCTTTTCCTTTTTCAGTTTTAACGTGGATTAAAATTGGTCCATCGTAATTAATATCTTTTGCATTATTGAATACTGAAACCATTGTATCAATATCGTGTCCATCTATTGGTCCAATATAGTAAAATCCCATAGAATTAAATAATGTTCCTCCTGTGACTGCAGATCTTAAAAAATCTTCCGCTTTTCCTGCTTGATTTTTAAATCTTTTTGAAAAAGCTGAAATAATTAATTTTAATGTTTCTCTAAAACTAAAGTAAATTTTACCAGATAAAATTTTTGCTAGATATTTTCTCATAGCACCAACAGGTTTAGCAATAGACATATCGTTATCGTTTAAAACAACTATCATCTTTGTTTTGCTTTCACCTGCATTATTCATAGCCTCATAAGCCATCCCAGCACTTATCGCTCCATCACCTATGACTGCTATTACATTACCAGATTTATTTGATAACTTGTTAGCTACTGCTATTCCTAGTGCAGAGGAAATAGAAGTTGAACTGTGGGCAGCACCAAATGGATCATACTCACTTTCCGATCTTTTTGTAAAACCTGATAATCCCTTACCTTTTCTCAGAGTCCTAATTTGATTCTTTCTACCAGTTAATATTTTATGTGGATAAGTTTGATGTCCCACATCCCAAATTAATTTATCATGAGGAGTATTAAATATATAGTGTAAAACAACAGTCAGTTCTACGACTCCTAACCCAGCACCTAAATGACCTCCTGTTTCAGAAACAACATCAATTAATTCTTGTCGAACCTCGTCTGCCAAAATTTTAATCTCACTTTGAGATAATTTTCTTACATCATCAGGAAAGTTAATATTATTTAGAAATTTATAATTATTGCTCATTTTGTTCTATTTAAAATATAATTTATTGTTTCTTTAAAATCGTCACCTTTTTTTCCAAAAGTTTCTAAACTTTTAAATATTTTTGATTTTACGTTATCTGCATATTTAATAGTATTA
>CACLPR010000038.1 GCA_902608845.1 uncultured Pelagibacteraceae bacterium | reverse complement strand
GTGGCCATAAAGTTGGTGTATTAAATTTAATGGGAAATGTTTTTATGAAAAAATGTGATGATGTCTTTATTAAAAGCAAAGAATTTTTAGATCAAAATACAAAAAAAGAAAAATATGATTTTCTAATAGTTGACTTCCATGCTGAAATTACTAGCGAAAAAATGGCTATTGGCCGTGTATTTGATGGTCATGCCACGTTTGTTGTAGGTACTCATACCCACGTACCTACTAACGATGGAAGAATTTTAAACAAAGGAACTGCATATCTAACAGATGCAGGAATGTGTGGTGATTATAATTCCGTAATTGGCATGAATGCTGAAAACTCAATTAATAGGTTTTACAAAAGAGACTCAATAAAACATTTTCCTGCAGAAGGCGAAGCTTCACTTTGTGGGGCAATTATTGAAGCTAATCCGAAAAATGGTTTGGCATCAAATATTAGTCAGTTTATATTCGGTGGTCAACTTCAGAAGGACAATTAAATTATGGCTGGTCATTCTCATTGGGCAGGGATTAAACATAAAAAAGGAAAGGCAGATAAACAGAGATCAGCTGTATTTTCAAAACTATCTAGAGAAATTACAGTAGCAGCAAAACTTGGTGATAAAAATCCAGACATGAATTCAAGATTAAGATCTGCAATCCAAGCTGCCAGATCAGCAAACATGCCCAAAGACAATATTGAGAGAGCTATTGATAAATCATCAATAGCGGCTGATTCTAATTTTGAAAACATCAGATATGAAGGATTTGGACCAGCAAAAACTGCAATAGTAGTTATCACTTTAACAGATAATAAGAATAGAAGTGCATCAAATATCAGGACAATTTTTCAAAAATATGGTGGAGGGCTTGGTACTCAAGGTTCTGCATCACACAATTTTCTTCAACTAGGTGTTATAAAAATTAACAAAGAAGAAATTGATGAAGAAAAAATTTTTAATCTTGCAACCGATGCTGGAGCTAATGATTGTATATTTAATGATGATTATTATGAAATTCACACCAATAAAGATGAGATATATAATGTAAAAAGTATATTAGAAAAAGAAATTTCTGAATTTATATCTACAGAAATAGAGTGGGTTCCTATAAATAAAATTAAACTAAATGATGAAGACAAAGATAAAATGATTAAGTTTTTAGAAATTTTAGAAGATGATGATGATGTTCAAAATGTTTTTACAAATGCAATTTAGCTTAATTTTATGTTTATAATCGGAATAGATCCTGGGATAACTGGTGCAATTTGTTTTTTTGAAGATGGAGAATTAAAAGATGTAATTGATATGCCTACTATGGCATCAGGTAATAAAAATAAAAAGCAAATTAATGGTAGCCAAATATTTAATGAAATATCTTTAAGGATTCAAAACCGCAAATCTGAAAATATAAATGTAGTGGTAGAACAAGTTTCAGCAATGCCCGGACAGGGTGTTACCAGTATGTTTAATTTTGGACAATCATTTGGAGTTTTGAAAGGTGTTTGTGCTGCAATGCAACTACCAATTTTTTTTGTCAGACCAGCCAAATGGAAAAAGTATTATGATTTAATTAATTCTCAAAAAGATTCGAGTAGAGTTAAAGCAATTGAAATGTTTCCTAAGTTTTCATCAATGTTATCTCGAAAAAAAGATACTAACAAAGCAGATGCAATATTAATTGCCAATTATCATCTAAATTCACAAGAAAAATAAAATAAAGCCTACTTTTAAAGACAAATTCATGACACATTTTAGTGTGAAATCAATGAAATGGATGCAGATATAACTTCTCAAGCAGTAGGATTAGCAAGCAATACAGATTTTTCAATTTTAAGTTTATTTTTGAGAGCAGACTTTATCGTAAAATCTGTGATTATCATTCTAATAGCTAGCTCAGTTTATTCATGGGCGATAATTTTTGATAAAATTTTAATGTTTAGAAAAATAAATAAAGACTCCGAGGATTTTGAAGAAAGATTTTGGAAGTCTAAGTCTGCAGAAACATTTTATAATAGTTTGCCTGCTGCATTAGATAATCCAATGGCCCAATTATTCAAAGATTCAATGCAAGCTGTTATGAAATCAAGAGCAAAAACAAACATAAGCCAAAGACTTGAAAATATATTAGAAGTAAATATCGAAAAGCAAATGAATGTTGTTAATAACAAATTTACTTTTCTTGCTACAGTTGGATCTACTGCACCGTTTATTGGATTATTTGGAACAGTTTGGGGAATAATGAATTCTTTTCAATCAATTGCTATATCAAGAAATACTAGTCTAGCAATTGTAGCTCCTGGAATCGCTGAAGCATTATTTGCAACTGCTCTAGGTTTGCTAGCAGCAATACCAGCGGTTATCGCATATAACAAATTCGGCAATGACTCTAAAAAATATTCACAAAAATTAGAGAATTTTTCAAAAAGATTTATTTCAATAATTTAATATGGCATTTAATTTAAAGCGCTCAGAAAGAGAACCAATGAGTGAAATAAATGTAACCCCTTTCGTTGATGTAATGCTTGTTCTTTTAATTATTTTTATGGTTACAGCGCCTTTGCTTACTGTTGGAGTACAAGTTGATTTACCCGAAACCTCAGCTGATACTTTGCCTGAGGAAAGTGAGCCTCTCACATTAACTATTAATTCAAAAGGTGAGGTTTTTATTCAAGAGACAAAAATTGAATTTGACAACTTAATTAAAAAAATCTTAGCTGTGTCCAACAATAGAACTGATACAAGAATTTACGTAAGAGGCGATAAAACAATTAACTATGGAAGAGTATTAGAGGTAATGGGTAAACTTTCAGGATCAGGATTCACTAAAGTTGCCTTAATATCTGAGCCATACAAAGAGAGATAGTATTGCTTAAAAAAATTTCATTAATTG
>CACLPR010000037.1 GCA_902608845.1 uncultured Pelagibacteraceae bacterium | reverse complement strand
TGATCCTTTAATTTCATTTTTTTGTTTTGTTTTAGCTTTTCTTCCTTTGTAGTTAGCATTAGTTTTGTACAAAACATTACTTACAAGTTTGTTATTAATCTTTACTGAAACTATTTTGTCTGAAACTTCAATAGTGTTTATTTTTCCTTCTATATTTAATTTATCTATTTTCATAAGTTATTTTTTTTTCTCTTTAATTTTTTTTGATTTTTCAGAAATTTCAATTTTTTCAATAATTGTAAGTTTTCTAATATTTTTTACAGCCTTCTTAAGTAATACCTCTGAATTTTTAGAACCAGGTATTGATCCTTTTAAATAAATCAAATCATTATCTAAATCTGTTTTAATTATTTCAAGATTTTGCATAGTTCTTAGTTTATCACCCATATGACCTGCCATTTTTTTGCCTTTGAAAACTTTTCCTGGATCTTGGTTTTGACCTGTGGAACCATGGGCTCTGTGAGATATTGAAACCCCGTGAGATGCCCTTAAACCTCCAAAGTTATGTCTTTTCATTGCACCTGCAAATCCTTTACCTATAGTCTTTGATCTTACATCTAAAAATTTTATATCCTTGAATATTTCGATACCAAATTCATTCCCTTCTTTGTATTGACCAAGATCTTTTACTCTAAATTCTTTTAAAATTTTTTTGGCTTCTGTATTTTTTTTTGAGAAATAACCTTTCATTGATTTCGACAATTTTGAATTTTTAATTTTACTAAATCCAAGTTGTACGGCATCGTATCCTCTATTTTCTTTGTTTATTAATTGAATAACTCTTCCCTTTTCAACCTTTAATACAGTTACAGGAATAGACTGACCTGTTTTATAAAATTCTCTACTCATACCAATTTTTTTTCCAATTAAACCAATTTCGCTCATTATATTTTTATCTCCACATCAACACCTGATGCCAAGTCTAATTTCATTAATGCCTCAACTGTGGCAGGTGTAGGCTCTATAATATCGATCAATCTTTTATGTGTTCTTGTTTCAAACTGTTCTCGACTTTTTTTATCAATATGTGGTGATCTTAATACAGTGTATCTCTCTTTTTTTGTTGGTAGTGGGATAGGTCCTTTGATATTTGCACCTGTTCTTTTAACTGTATTAACTATTTCCTCAGTTGATTGATCTAAAACCTTGTTATCATAAGCTCTAAGTTTTATTCTAATATTTTGCTTTTCCATAATTAACCTGTCTTTTTAGTTACTTCATCCTGAACATTTTGTGGAACTTTATCGTAATGATCGAAGAACATTGAATATTGTGCTCTACCTTGCGACATTGATCTTAAATTATTTATGTACCCAAACATATTTGCTAGTGGAACCATGGCTGTTATTACAGTTGCATTTCCCCTTTGTTCCTGAGTACTTATTTGACCTCTCCTACTGTTAAGATCTCCAATAACATCACCCATATAATCCTCTGGAGTAACGACTTCAACTCTCATAATAGGCTCTAATAATTTTAGAGTTGCTTTTGTACAAGCTTCTTTAAAACATTGTCTAGATGCTAATTCGAATGCCAATACACTAGAGTCTACATCGTGGTGCAACCCATCTACTATAGTTACTTTATAATCAATCAAGGGAAATCCAGCTAAAATTCCACCATCTGCAACAGTCTCAACACCCTTCTCAACTCCAGGAATAAACTCTTTAGGGATTGCTCC
The DNA here is from genome assembly GCA_902608845.1 of uncultured Pelagibacteraceae bacterium. Taxonomy (GTDB): domain Bacteria; phylum Pseudomonadota; class Alphaproteobacteria; order Pelagibacterales; family Pelagibacteraceae; genus Pelagibacter. Next base: position 1,312 of record CACLPR010000037.1, on the reverse strand, counting down.
ACCTTTGATTTTACTTTCTATCTCTCTACCTTTTCCAGGTTCAAGGGGTTCTACTGTAAGTTTAACTCTTGCAAATTGTCCTGCCCCTCCACTTTGCTTTTTATGTGTATAATCATTCTCTGCAGAAGATAATATTGTCTCTCTATAAGCGACTTGTGGAGCTCCTACATTTGCTTCAACTTTAAATTCTCTTTTCATCCTATCAACAATTATATCTAAATGTAATTCTCCCATTCCTTTAATAATTGTTTGACCAGATTCTTCATCTGAAGTTACTCTAAAGGATGGATCTTCTTTAGCTAATCTTCCAAGAGCCTCTCCCATTTTTTCTTGGTCTGCTTTTGTTTTAGGTTCTACAGCAATCTCAATTACAGGATCTGGGAATTCCATGGGCTCAAGCAAAACTGGTGTCTCCTTGTCTGCCAATGTATGTCCAGTAATTGTATTTTTTAATCCAGCTAAAGCAACAATATCACCAGCATTTGCCTCTTTAATATCTTCTCTTGAATTTGCATGCATCAACAACATTCTACCAACACGTTCCTCTTTATCTTTAGATGTATTATATATTCCTGTACCTGATTTTACTGTACCTGAATAAATTCTTATAAATGTCAAACTTCCGACAAATGGGTCATTTGCAACTTTAAATGCTAGAGCTGAAAAAGGTGAACTATCTTCGAATTTCATTTCAATTTCTTCTTCAGATCCAGGTTTAGTACCTTTTATCGAACCGATATCATTGGGACTTGGTAAATAATTTACAACTGCATCTAATAATGGTTGAACACCTTTATTTTTAAAAGCAGAGCCAGTTAAAACTGGAACAAAATCAAAACCTAAACATCCTTTTCTTACACACTTTATTAAATCTTCCTCTGAAATTTCATTTCCACCTAGATACTCTTCCATTAGTTTTTCATCTTGCTCAACTGCTGTCTCAACCAATTCTTGTCGGTACTTTTTTGTAATATCTTTTAAATCATCTGGAATTTCTGTTAACTCCCAGGCCGCACCAAGATCTTCATTTTTCCACACTACAGCTTTCATTTTAATCAGATCTACAACCCCTTTTAAGGAAGCCTCAACGCCTATTGGAATCTGCATTACTAATGGTTTTGCACCAAGTCTGTCTTTAATCATTCCGACACATCTAAAGAAATCAGCACCAGTTCTATCTAATTTATTAACAAAGCAAATTCTTGGGACTTTATATTTGTCAGCTTGTCTCCATACAGTCTCTGATTGAGGTTCAACTCCAGCAACACCATCAAATACAGCAACAGCACCATCAAGTACCTTTAAAGATCTC
>CACLPR010000036.1 GCA_902608845.1 uncultured Pelagibacteraceae bacterium | reverse complement strand
GCTTTTTTACCAATTAATTCACCGCTGTCAGAAGCAGCATACATGTTTTTAATTTTTTGTGTATCGTATGCAGTCAAACCTACAAAAACTAAAACACCAATTATTGATATTGCAAAATACATCATTGATGATTTTAGGAATATATTTACAACTGATGCAATTATAATTCCTATTAATCCCATCATTAAAAAAGATCCCATCTTAGTTAAATCTCTTTTTGTTGTGTAACCATAAATACTCATTGCACCAAAAGTTGCTGAAGAAATAAAAAATACTCTTGTTACACTTAAACCAGTGTAAACAAGTAATATTGATGAAAGAGATAGTCCCATTAATGCAGCAAATACCCAGAAAGTTGTTTGAGCTCTTGAGGCACTCATTTTATTAATTCCGAAACTCATGTAAAACACAATTCCTAATGGGGCTAACATAACAATCCATTTTAAACCTGATAAATAAATTGCATTTCCAAATTCTGTTAATCCAACAATTGCTCCATTTGGATCTGTTACAACAGACATTTTAAATGATAAAAGTGCTATTATTCCAGTAAGCAAAACACCGGTTGCCATATAGTTGTAAACTTTAAGCATGTAGGCTCTTAAGCCTTCATCCATAACAACTGTTTGTTTGGCTGTTGTTGCTTTATTTAAAATATTATCTTTATTGAATTCCATATTATTTATATAAGATTTTTTTTTAAGATTTTCAAGTCGTCAAAATAAATGTAACAAATACTACATATATTATGAATTATAAAAAACTAGGAAATACAGACCTAAATGTGAGTACGATCTGTCTTGGGACAATGACTTGGGGTGAACAAAATACCCAAAATGAAGCATTTGAACAAATGGATTACTCTTTAGATAGTGGAGTAAATTTTTGGGATACTGCTGAACTTTATGCTGTTCCACCAAAAGCTGAAACATATGGTCATACAGAAACTATAATTGGAAATTGGTTTGAAAAAACAAAAAAAAGAAAAGACGTAATACTCGCGTCCAAAGTGGGTGGTCCTAGTAGAAAATATATGAGAAATGGAGAAAATAGTTTTACAGGCAAAAATTTAGAGGATGCTCTTCATGGAAGTCTAAAGAGATTAAAAACTGATTATATTGATCTTTATCAATTACATTGGCCTGAAAGAAACGTAAATAACTTTGGAAGATTGGGTTACGAGCACAAAGAAAATGATTGGAATAAATTTGAAGATGTTTTGGAAAATTTAAAAAAATTTATTGAGGATGGAAAAATTAGGTATGTTGGTTTGTCAAATGAAACCCCATGGGGAGTTATGAATTATCTTCAACTTTCAAGAGATAAAGATTTACCAAGAATGATGTCAATTCAAAATCCATACAGTTTATTAAATAGGTCTTATGAAGTTGGTTTGGCTGAAGTATCTATCAGAGAAAATATAGGGTGTTTGTCATATTCACCTTTAGCTAGCGGTTATTTAACAGGTAAATATAGAAATAAACAATTTCCAAAAGGATCAAGAATGGAGAGAGATTTTGATTTTTGGACAAGATATAGAAAACCAAATATGGAAGAGGCTGTTGAAGATTATTATAAAATTAGTCAAAAATTTGATCTGGATATGAGTCAAATGTCCATAAAATTCTGTGAAGTACAAGATTTTATGACTAGTGTAATTATTGGAGCAACAACTATGGAGCAGTTGAAAACTAACGTAGAAAGTGTAAAAGTGAATCTTGATAGTGAAGTAATAAAAGAAATAAATAATGTACAAAAAAAATATCCTAATCCATGTCCATAATTAAAAAAATAATTGTAAAAACACTAATATTATCTGTATTTTTAATAACCTTTGCTCAGTCTGAAGATTTAAAAAAATTAGGCACATTCAAAGATTGGAATGCTGTTGCAGTTTTTAATGAAACTGGAAAAATCTGTTTTGCTTATTCGGTTCCAGTTAGACAATCTCCTAAAGCAAGTAATAGAGAAGCAAGACTATTTGTATCATTTAGACCTGAAGACAAAATTTCAGATGAAGTGAGCATAACATCTGGTTACGATTTTAACCCACAAAACGCAATTTTAGCTACATCAGGTAAATCTAAATTTGAATTTGATTTACCACAAAATAAATTTGCTTGGATTTCTAGTGGAAAAACAGAGCAAAAAATAATTAAAAGAATGAAAAAAGCATCTAGGCTAATGATAACTGCTTATAAACAAAGTGGTACACAAACTACTGATGACTATTCTTTAATGGGTTTTACAAAAGCTTATAACGCTGCAAAAAAAAGCTGCACTTAAATGAAAAGACAAAAGAAGATTGTGCTCGCCTATTCAGGTGGTTTGGATACGTCTATAATTCTTAAATGGCTTCAGGAAAATTATGATGCAGAAGTAATAGCCTACACAGCTGATGTTGGGCAAGAGATGGATAAAAAAAAAATTATTAAGAATGCAAAAAAATTAGGTGTAAAAAAAATTATCATTCAAGATCTAAAAAATATTTTTGTTAAAGATTATGTCTATCCAATGATAAGAGGTCATGCTCTTTATGAGGGTGTTTATTTGTTGGGTACATCAATTGCAAGACCACTTATTGCAAAAGACCAAATTAGAGTTGCAAAAAAATTTAAAGCTTATGCTGTCTCACATGGTTCAACAGGAAAAGGAAATGATCAAGTTAGATTTGAACTCGGATATCATTACTTTGGTCCTAAAATTAAAATAATAGCTCCATGGAGAATATGGAAATTGAAATCAAGAACAGATCTCATTAATTATGCAAAAAAACATGGAATACCAATTCCTAAAGACAAAAAGGGAGCGCCGCCATTCTCAGTAGATGATAATTTATTCCATACATCAACAGAGGGTAAAGTTTTAGAAAATCCAAAGAATTCTGCTCCCGAATTTATATTCCAAAGAACAAACTCCCCTGAAAAAGCCCCAAATAAACCAAGTTTTATAATCATTAATTACAAGAACGGTGATCCAGTTGGTCTGAATGGAAAAAAATTATCTCCTGCAAAAGTTTTGGATAAACTCAATCAATTAGCCGGCAAAAATGGAATAGGGAGAGTAGATTTAGTTGAAAATAGATTCATTGGAATAAAATCAAGAGGAGTCTACGAAACTCCGGGAGGAACATTATTGCTTGTGGCACACAGAGCAATTGAGTCTGTAACTCTAGATAAAGACACAATGCATAAAAAAGATGAGGTTATGCCAAGGTATGCAGAACTTGTTTATAATGGCTATTGGTATTCTAAGGAAAGATTTAAACTTCAAAA
>CACLPR010000035.1 GCA_902608845.1 uncultured Pelagibacteraceae bacterium | reverse complement strand
GAAAATTTATAGGTACATTGGAAAATTAAAGTTAAATAAAAAAAATAAATTTTCTTATAATTTAGTAAAAAATAAAATTAAGGTATTAAATTTAAATGATTTGAAAGACAAATCTTTACTATCAAATAACGTAGCCCAATCTGCATCTAAAATTGCTAAAGATAAAAAGATTAGGAATATAGTTCACAAATTTCAACAAGAATGTGCCTATAATCCTCCCATGAAATACGATGGGTCTGTATTAGATGGAAGAGATATAATTACTGTACAAATGAAAGATGCTATGTTCAAATTTTATATAAGCGCTAGTATTAATGTTAGAGCAAAAAGACGATTTCAAGAGTACAAAAAATTAAATCTAAATATTAGCTATAAAGATGTGCTTAAAAGCCTTACAAAAAGGGATAAATTAGATAAGGAAAGAAAGTATGGACCACTAAAAAAAACAAAAGATTCTATCTTGATTAATACGACTAAATTAAGTAAGAAAGCCTGCTTTAAAAAGATAAAAGCTATTATGGACAGAAAACTAAAAAATTAATGGAAATTTATAAAGACCTAACATCACCCGCCAGTCAACAGTTTAAAAAATTATTAAATAGTCAACTTTCAAAGAATAAAATTGAAGAAGGAAAAATAATTGAGGGAAAAGTTACAAAAATAACAAGTAAGTACATTTTTCTTTTCATTCCAGGTTTAAAAAGTGAACCAGTAATTGACGTTAATGAAACAAAGATGATGGGTATTACAGAAGAAATCAAAGAGGGCTCAACAATTTCAGTATTGCTTGAGAAAATTGAGGATAAAAATGGTGACGTAGTTGTATCTGCACAGAAAGCACAAAAAATAAAAGGTTGGAACCAACTAGTGAAATGCTACGAAAACAATGAACTGATAAATGGTAAAATCATTCAAAAGACAAAAGGTGGTGTAATAGTTGAGCATGTTGAGACAAAGTCTCTTATGTTTTGTCCTGGATCACAAATTTCTGACAAACCTATTAAAAATATCGACCATTTAATTGGTGTAGAACAAAAATTTGCACTTATTAAAATTGATATGGTTAGAGGAAATAGTGTTGTATCAAGAAGGCAGGTTGTTTCCTCTAACAAAAAAGAAGATAAAGCAAAAATTATTGAAAAATTCAAGATTGGAGAGATTATTAAGGATGCTGTTGTCAAAGGGTATTCTTCATTTGGTTGCTTCTTTGAAGTAACAACTCCTGAAGGAACTATAGATACACTCTGTCACCTACAAGAAATAAGTTATAGTAGAGTAAATCATCCTGATGAAATTTTTAATATAGGTGAAAAGCACGATCTTAAAATAATCTCCATTGATATGGAAAAATTACAGGTAGGATGCTCAATCAAGCAGCTTTCTCCTGATCCATTTGAACATATATCGAACTATGAAATAGGAAATCAATATAAAGTAAAAGTAGTAAAAATAACAGATTATGGTTGTTTTTGTGAATTGGAACCAGGTCTTAGTACATTATTACATAGTAGTGAGATTAGTTGGACCAAAAAAAATATATCTCCAAAAAAGTTTTTTAACGTTGGTGACCATATAGATTGTGTTATTACTGAAATTGACAAAGATAAAAGAAGAGTAGCTATTTCTCATAGATTAACTCAAGAAAATCCTTATTCTAAACTTGAAAAAGATTATCCGGTTGGCTCTGATATTGAAGGAGAAATTAGTAACTTTAATGAATATGCTATTTACTTAAAGTTAGCAGATTTTGACATTGATGGTTTTTTGCACTCAAATGATCTTTCATTTACTGGTAAACCTGAGGATGAATTAAAAAAGTACAAAAAAGGCGATAAATTAAAGGTGAGAGTTTTAGAGATTAAGAAAGCAGACCAAAAAGTTAGAGTTGGATTAAAACAATTAAACAAAGATCCATTTGATTGGTTTAAGGATAAAAAAGTCAATGACGCGATTACTGTAAAGGTAATTTCATCTGATAATAAAGGTTTATTTGTAAAACCAGAAGGATGTGATATCGAAATTTTAATAAAAAAATCACAAATTGCTATGAGCGCGACCGATGCTAGACCCTCACGTTTTGTAGGAGGAGAAAGAATAGATGCAGCTATTGCAGAATTGAACTTCGAAAAAAGAAAAGTTGCCTTAAGTATTAAATTACTTGAAGAAATTATGAATGCAAAAGCTATTAAGGAACATTCAAGCCCACTAAGTGGAAAAAATCTACCCTTTTCCTCACTTTCGGAACAGCTAGATGATAAAAAAAATAAAAAGGAAACTGAATAAAAATTGTCAGTTGTAAAATCAGATTTAATTAAAGAATTAGCAGAAAATTACCCAAATTTTCTTAAGAAAGATTTAATCAAATTATTTGATATTTCTATCTATGAGATGATTGAGGCAATTAAAAGAGGTGAAAGAGTAGAATTAAGAGAAAATTTTTCTATAGAACCAAGAATTCAAAAAGCTAGGTTATCAAGAAACCCAAAAACTAATGAAAAGTTTAACACTCCAGAAAAAAAATCTATATTATTTAAAATTTCTCAAGAATGGAAAAAGAGAATTAATGAAAAAGAATAAAATATTTATTGCATGCGATACAAATAATATAGCCAAAGTTAAAGATATAATAAAAAAGACCCAAAGTTCTAAATTTAAAATTGGATACAAATTTGGATTAGAATTTTTAAACTCTAAAAATGGAAGAAATTTTATATCAAAAATTAAAAATAAAATTACTTTTGGTGATTATAAAATAATGGATATACCGAATACTTGCGTATCTACAATTAAAGCAGTAAAGGATTTAAAATTAAATTATATAACAATACATATAAGTTCAGGATTAGAAGCATTAAAAGCAGCTAAAAAAGTTTCAGGTACTACTAAATTAATTGGTGTAACAATTCTTACCTCTTTAAATAATAAATCACTAAAAGAAATTGGATATAGCAGAGAAGTTAAAAAAATAGTACTTCAACATGCTAAATTAGCCAATCAAGCAAAACTAGATGCAATAGTATGTAGCCCAAAAGAAGTGAATATCGTCAGGAAAGTATTCAAAAAAGAAATAATAACACCTGGAATAAGATTTAACTCTAATGTTGATGATCAGAAAAGAACCTTAACACCAAAACAGGCATATAAAAAAGGAAGTGACTGGTTAGTAATTGGTAGACCAATTACCAAAGGAAATATTAAAAATAATCTGCAAAACTTAATCAATCATTTAAAATAATGGTCAAAGGAATTAAAATTTGTGGGGTCTCTGATCTTGAAACTTTAAACTA
>CACLPR010000034.1 GCA_902608845.1 uncultured Pelagibacteraceae bacterium | reverse complement strand
TATTTGCTTTAGCATTATTGACTGCTTATCTTGTTATGTCAGCTACTTTTAATTCGTTTATCCACCCATTTATAATTATATTAACTGTTCCACTTGCAGTATTTGGGGGGTTAATATTTATTCTATTCTTAAATTCATCAATAAATATATTTTCACAAATCGCATTAGTAATACTAATTGGTATTTCAACAAAAAATAGTATTCTTATAGTTGATTATGCAAATCAATTGAGAACTAAAGGTAAAGAAATTGAAAAAGCTGTAAAAGAGGCCTGTAGTTTAAGATTTAGACCAATTATAATGACATCCCTTAGCACAATGATTGCGATGTTGCCTTTGGTTATTGGAAATATTGGTCCAGGTGCTGGAGAAGGTTCGCGACTTGCTGTAGGTGCAACTATACTTGGTGGAATGATAATTTCTACCTTCTTCACTTTATATGTAACTCCGACTATGTATTTAACTTTAGCAAAAAATACGAAGAGAATTGATGCAGTTGATATAGAGCTTAAAAAACAATTAAACTAAAATATAATATATTTTTTAGTAGTAAGTGATTTTCGACATTTATAAAGCTGTGCCTTGTATTTCTTAGATTGATTTTCGACTTTTTTTGCTAAAAGAATAATTTTTTGGTTCTTTTTATAATTTTTGTAATTTCCCCAGCCCTCGTGATAAGCAACATATTGTTTAAAAGCATCATTTTTTGGTATTTTTAGGATCTTTTCTGTTTTGTTTGTATACCAACCAATGAAATCTACGCTGTCTTTAAATCTTGTCCTAGTAGCATATTTGTTTCCTGTTTCCTCTTTGTATTGCTTCCAGGTTCCTCTAATTGCTTGAGAATAACCAAAAGAACTTGATGGTCTTTTATATGGAATAACCTTAAATAATTTTTGTCTAGGTGGTTTTGCCAACCAATCAAAATCTGACTCCATTTTAATTATAGCAAGTTGCAAATTAATAGGAGTACCCCATTTTTTTTCGGTTTTTTTTGCATGTTTATACCAAAGATATCTTTCTGAAAAAATTGAACAGCCATCAGCAGTATTTTTAGGAATTGAAGAGCAAGCAGAAACTAAAATAAGAATTAAAATAAAATAAATATTTTTGTTTCGAATCATTTTTATTATTATCTATTTTTTTTTCTCCATATCCAAGGATATTCGAATTGCATTTGCCATAAACCCAAGGAAAGTTTTTTTGCATAAATCTGATGTTTTCTAAATTTTCCGTTTGAATACTTAGGATAATCAAACGCATAACCATTCTTAACCATGAAAACTGATAGGCTTTCATTTTTTATAAAACATTCACCTATTAACCTGCTATATTGATCCTTGTTTTTTTCTATTTTACAATTAACAATCTGATTTCCGATTTTTTCAATGAGCTTATCTTTAGATAACTTCCCACATAGAATTTCAACATTATTCAAAACACATGATTGTTTTTTTCCAAAAAAAAAACTTTCTGGAGCATCAATTCCACTAAAACGAATTTTTTTATTATTAATCTTAATTGTATCACCGTCTGTAATTTTTGGTTTGCCTGAGATTAATAAATAATTTTGTTCTGTAGACAATAAGGGATTAATATTAAATAAGAAGAAAAAAAAACTAATTAAAATCAGTTTTTGCTTTTTCATTTAATTCGTCCATTTTTTTTCGAAGATCTTCATCTGATACGTTTTTTTCTTTCAAATCCTCTTTAATTTTTCGAAAAACGTCTTGATCACCTGCTTCAGCAAAATCTGCTTTTATTACTGATTGAATGTACTCTTTTTCTTGATCTGGATTATAACTTAATATTTGAGATACCCATTCACCTAAATATTTATTCCTTCTAGCACTAACTTTGAATTGAAGCTCTTGATCGTGAGCAAATTTCTTTTCGAAACTTTTTTTTCTATCTTCAAATGAACTCATTGTAACAAATTAAAAAGATTTATCTTTATGTCAATCTAATTTAATTTATATTTGTGTTAAATTTATGAATAATTTAATACTTGTTAGACATGGACAAAGCGAATGGAACCTAGAAAACCGTTTTACTGGCTGGGTAGATGTAGGTTTAGCTGCCAAGGGCAAACTTGAAGCTTGTAAGGCAGGAGAATTAATTAAGGAATTAAACCTTGAATTATCTTATTTTTATACATCATTACAGACTAGATCGATCGAAACACTAAATTTAATTCTCAATACTATGAGAATTAAAGATCAAAATATTGTTAATGCTTGGGAACTAAATGAGAGGCACTATGGGGCGTTAACAGGTTTAAACAAAGATGAAATGAAAAAACTTTATGGAGAAGAAAAAATACATACTTTTAGAAGATCTTGGGATAACCCGCCTGAGCCACTAAAAAAAACTAGCCCATATCATCCTTTAAATATTAATATTTATAAAAATGTTCCAAAAGATAAAATTCCAGATACAGAGTCATTAAAAAATACTTACGAGAGAGTGATACCTTTTTATAAAAAAAATATTGAACCTAAATTAGATAAAAATATTATTGTATCGGCTCATGGAAATTCAATTAGATCATTATGTAAATATATATTTAAATTAGATAATGAAAATATTTCGAGTTTGGAAATACCAACTGGCAATCCTCTATTGATTATATTTGAAAAAGGAAAGATTAAGAATGCAAAATATTTAGATAAAGATAGGGCAAAAGATCTTTTAGTTTTCTAAATAAATAATTTTTCGTATATTTCAAAATCAGTTAAATGCTTAAATTCACCTTTATACTCATAACCATAAAGTTTGCTTTCTCTTAAAAGTTCATCCCATATTTCAGATATGGGAAAATAATTTAATTGTTTGTGTGATATTAATTCCTTATTAAATATTTGACATCCAGTGTATTTAAAATTATTTATTTTTTCTTTTAGAAGAATATTATTTTTTATCTCGAAATCTCCATTAAATCTTTTATCAAAACATGTCAAATTATTTACAATTAACAAGATATTTTTTATTTTTTTTTCAAAGTAAATTTTCTCCATTTCAAAAATCGATTTAACATAACTGTCATCCCAAATTGTATCTGGATTGATTACTAGAACATCATCCTCATTAGATTTTTTTATTAGACTTAAAGTACCGCCCCCTGTTCCTAAAATTGTTTCACCATCATCTACTATTTCAATATTTATTGGAAAATTTTTACTATTAATAAAATCAATTATTTTTTCTTTTAAATAAAAAACATTAATTTTAATTTTTTTAATTTTTATTTTTATAAGAAAATTAATTGTATTTTCTAATAAAGTTTCATCTTTATAAACTATTAATGGCTTGGGCAATCTATCTGTTATCGGTTGTACTCTCTTGCCAAATCCAGCACAGAGTATAAGGGCAGTTTTAATTTTCATAAGATTTTCTAATTTTTCTATCAAAGTTTTTACTTAAAAGGTAATTTAAGTCTTTGAATATTGGATTATTTAAAGTTCTGTATTCGATCAACTCCCATGCGTGAGGTATAAGTTTAAGGTATTTGTTTTTTTTATCTCTTACAGATAATCTAGTAAATATGCCAATTATTTTTAAATTCCTTAAAACGGATAAAATATCAAAGTCATTTTTAAACTTCTTAAGGTCTAAGTGTTTATTCATATTTATAAACTCATTAAAAATAAAATTTTTAATCTTTGTATCTGTTTTAAACCTAACATCGTCGATAAGAGATGCTAAATCATATGCAATATTACCATAGACAGCATCTTGACTATCTATCAGCCCTAAACCTTTTTTAGTAATCATTAAATTAGATATATGAAAATCTCGATGAACAAAAACTTTATTTTTATAATAAATATTATTTAGTAATTTTTTAAATATCTTATTAAATTTAATTTTTAAAATCTTATTTTTTCCTTTTTTAACGTATTTTGGTAAATACCAATCTAAGAATAAATTAGATTCATCTAATAATTTTTTTAATGAATAGTCTGGCACTTTATAATTAGTTTTCAAAAATGTTTTTTGATACTTAGTTTTTATATTTTTCATTTTGATTAATAAATTTAAAATTTTTTTATAATAAATTTTTTTATTTGCTGTTTTTTTTTGAAATTTTTTAAAAACTGTTAAATCACCAAAATCTTCAATCTCAATATAATTATTTTTGTAATTCTGAGATATTAATTTAGGGGCTAAAATATTTTTTTTAATTAATATTTTATTAACAGCATCATATTCTAACAAATTACTTTTTTTGTTTTTTACACAATGAACAAGAATATATTTTTTTCCTCTATAAAAATTTCTAAATGATGCATCTCCAGTTAGTTTTTTTAACTTATTTAAATTCATTAATTATTTTTTTGTTTTTAGAAATTATTGTAAGATAACGCTCAGTATATTTTTTATTATATTTGAATATTAAACTAATACTAT
>CACLPR010000033.1 GCA_902608845.1 uncultured Pelagibacteraceae bacterium | reverse complement strand
CAAATAAAAAACCTGGTGACATAGATATGATGATAGTGCGTGAAAACACTGAGGGCGAATATTCTTCGGTAGGTGGAAAAATGTATCAAAATACTGAAAGAGAAATTGTTATACAAGAAACTATAATGTCTAAACATGGAATAGATAGAGTTCAAAAATTTGCATTTGAATTAGCAAAAACAAGAGATAGAAAAAAATTAACTAATGCCACAAAATCAAATGGTATTTCTATAACCATGCCATACTGGGACCAAAGATTTTATGAAAATAAAAAAGATTTTCCTGAGATAAAAACAGATCAATTTCATATCGATATTTTAGCTGCAAGATTTGTTTTAACACCAGAGTGGTTTGATGTTGTCGTAGCATCAAATTTATTTGGAGATATTCTATCCGATTTGGGTCCAGCATGTACGGGAACAATTGGTATAGCTCCATCAGGAAATATTAACCCAACAAATAAACATCCTTCTTTATTCGAGCCTGTTCATGGATCAGCACCTGATATTGCCGGAAAAGGTATTGCAAATCCAATAGGTCAAATTTGGTCTGGCGCTATGATGTTAGATTATTTAGGCGAAAAAGAAGCTGCAACACGAATAGTAAGTTCAATTGAAAAAACTTTGCTAGAAAAACAAAATAGAACTAAAGATCTAGATGGTGATAGCAATACAAAAGAATGTGCTAATAAAATCTTAGATAATATAAATTAACTTAAGTTGTTAAATATTGAATAGCAAAAAATATGGTAGCAAATGATGCAAAAGTTGAGATAAATAAAGCTTTTATTATATTTTCAGGACTTACATTATAAGCAGAACATAATACTACGGCTGTATGACCACATGGTGCAACACTAACAAAAAAAGCACCAGGAATTTTTTCAGGTTGTCCAGCATCAAATATGATAAAGCCGATTATCAAGAGGATGATTGGGGAAACTACTAATTTCAATATAGATACAGAAGCAGTTAGTTTATTAATAACTTTATGTGTGTAAAAAGATAATGTGATACCAATTGCGAAAAGTCCTATAGGGGAAACACAAGCTGCCAAAACAGAAAGAACGTAGTCTATTGGCGTATCATCGATATTTATCTTAAACACAAATAGTAAAAGACCAATTAAGATTGAAAATATCATTGGATTAAGAACTATGTTCTTTATAAATGCAGTTAATCGAATATTTTTTTTAGTGGTAAGTTCTAAAAAAAAAGCAATTACAGATAATAAAATAACCCCATCCATTAATATTATACTTGTTACTTGAGTAATTACTTCAGTTCCAAAATAGATTTTTGTAATAGGTAATAATAATGTTACATGATTTGATAGTGCTACCATTAATGCCCATATAATAGATTCTGGAACAGGTCTTTTAAAAAACTTTGACGTTAATAAAAATGTTAAAAACCCAAGACTGCCTTGCATTAAAAAATATGAAACTATCTGTTTTATATCGACTTGGCCGATTTCACTTTGAGCAACAAATTTAATTATTAATGCAGGGACCGCTACATAGAATAAAAACAAATTTAAAACTTTTGCATGACCTAAATCAAAAATTTTAAGTTTTCCAAAAACAAAACCAAATAGTGTGATAAAGATAAAAGGCGTTAACCCAAGAAATATTGAGTACATTTTATTAAAGTATTGTTATTCTATGAAGTATTCTATTACCTTTAAACGGTGTAGCCTGATGGAGCATGGCTCTATTATCCCAAATAGCAAGCTGATCTTTTTCCCATTCTAATGAATATTGAAAGGTTTTTTTTGTCTGATGATTAAATAAGAACTTCTTTAAGTCTTTTTTTTGTTTAGTCATATATGTATTAAATTTTAAAAAGTGTCCTGGGCTACAGTATATAGTTTTTTTATTTTTAATAGTTCTTATTATTTTATGTCTGGAAATCAGTTCTTTAGATATTTTTCCTTTTTCTTTTTCTCTCTCCACTGTTGTAATTGATATTGGTCCATGTGAAGAATAGATGCCTTTTAATTTTTTAAGTTTATTCTTATAAGTTTTTGATAATTTTTCATAAGCTAAGTACTGCGAAGAAAAGTCAGTATTAGCAACACCTTTTTTAGGCACTAGTTTAGAAAGTAACATCGTGTATCGAGGAGGTTTTTTTGTATAAGAGGAGTCTGTGTGAAATTGTTCACCAAAGCTAGGTCCTTTGTCAGTAGATTTACGTTGTACAACAGTTATTTGAGGATATTTTTTTATTTAAACCTTTCAATCTTGGATAATTAGCTGGTTTACCAAATTTTTTTGCAAAATTAAGATAATTTTTGGAACTAAGTTTTTGTTTTGGAAAATAAATCATTCCATACTTATCAAGTGTGGATTTAATTTCTTTTAATTGCTTATTATCAATTTTGTTAAGATTACAGATAATTTCTGCAGCCCTATTTTTTTTTGAAATTATTTTTAACATTAAATATCTTTTATATTTTTTTGATTTAAGGGTTTTTTAATTATTGTTACAGGGTATTTTTTCTTTTCAACTTCAATAGATAAATTTTTATTGACCAAATTTTCGATAGTATTTCCAGAGTTGACATAACCAAATGAGATATTTTTTTTAAAATTAAATGAATAGTTTCCTGAAGTTGTTCTACCAATTATTTTATCATCCAAGTAAATTGGCTCTTCATGAAGTAACAAAGGTTCTCCAGGTACGTTATCTTTCAATACCATCATAGCTAATGATTTTGTAGGATTTTTATCTTTAATTTTTAATAATGCTTCTTTTCCAACAAAATTTATATTTTTTTTATAACTAATTGCAAAATTAAGTCCTGCTTGATATTGATTTTCTTCAGGTGATATATCATGTCCCCAATGTAAGAAACCACTTTCCATTCTCATAATATCCATAGCATGGGCACCACACAGTGATAAGCCATGATTTTTACCCTCTTTAATAATGGCTAAAAATAATTTTTTGCTTTCATCTATGTTTGTATATAATTCGAATCCTATTTCACCTACATAAGATAATCTTTGAGCCCATACTTTAACTCCGTCAATAGTAACAAATTTTCCATGACTAAACTTTATACCTTCATTTGTAAAATCGTCATTACTGATATTAGATAGTAATTTTCTTGAGTTGGGTCCGTATAATCCTAGGCATGTTAAATCTTCTGTTACATCATTAAAATTGACCTCTTCTGAAATATGTTTTTTTATGTGAAATTTATCATGTTCTCTTGTTGCTGCTGGACCTATCACTCTAAAATGGTTTTTTTCAAGACAAGTAACAGTAACATCAGTCTCTATTCCTCCATCTTCATTTAACATCTGGGTATAAGTTGCTCTACCCTCAATATCTTTTATGTTCGCTGTGCAAATTTTTTGTAATTCTTCATGAACATTTTGCCCTTCTAGGTCAAATTTTGAAAAAGGAGATAGCTCAAATAATCCAACGTTTTCTCTGGCATTTTTGGTCTCAAATTCAGCTGATGGATACCAATTTTGATAACCAAAACTATAATTGTAATCAGCCTTTTCACCTTTCAACGCATACCACATAGGTCTTTCAAAACCACCCGAGGTTCCAAAACAAGCTCCTAATTTTTTTAGCTCCTCTTGGTAGGGTAATACAATTTGGTTTCTTGATGTTTTATGTTGTTTAAATGGCCAATGCATTCCATATAAATCACCAAGTGTTTCTGTCACTCTTTCCATTATAAATTTTTTTGATGAATGAAATTTTTGAAATCTTTTAATATCTAATGAAAATAAATCCTCATTAATGTGTCCATTAATCATCCATTCTGCAGTAACTCTTCCAGCGCCTCCTGAACTTGCAATTCCAATACTATTAAAACCACAACATGTAAAAAGTTTTTTAATCTCAGGCGTTTCGCCTAAAAGATATTGAGTATCAGGAGTAAATGATTCTGGGCCAGAGAAAAATTTTCTAATTCCTGCATTTTCCAACATAGGCAACCTGTGAAATGATTTTTGTAAATAAGGTTCGAAATGATCAAAATCATCTGGTAATTCACCAAAGGAAAAATTATCTGGCACAACACCAGTATTTTTAAAAGCTGGTTTTGCATTTGGTTCAAAAATTCCAACTAACATTTTACCTGCGTCTTCTTTAAGATAGAGACAATTATTATAATCTCTTAAAACTGGTAAGTTTTTTGGTAGATCTTCCATTGGTTCTGTGATCACATAAAAATGTTCATTTGGATACAATGGAATACTAACATTCATTTTTTCACCTATTTGTCTAGACCACATACCTGTTGCTAAAACAACATATTCACAATCAATTTTTCCTTTATCGGTCTCAACTCCAACTATAGAATTATTTTTAACTAGAATTTTTGTTACAGGCGTTTTTTCAAAAATTTGTGCTCCTTCCATTCTAGCAGCTTTAGCTAAAACATTAGTTACACCTACTGGGTCAGCTTGACCATCTTTTGGCATAAAAACACTTCCAATAATGTCCTCATTATTTACAACAGGATATAAATTCTTTGTTTGTTTTTTATCCAAAACATGCACTTCAACATCAGATAGTTGAGCGGTAGTTGCTTGTCTCAACAACTCTTGCATTCTCTCTTTAGTGGTAGCTACTGTAATTGCACCATTCTGTTTTAACCCTATAGATAATTCAGTTTTCTTTTCTAATTCTTGATAAAGATCCAAAGTATATTTTCTTAACTTTGTAATAGTAGATGAAG
>CACLPR010000032.1 GCA_902608845.1 uncultured Pelagibacteraceae bacterium | reverse complement strand
CACCTCCACCATTTACAACTTAAGGGGGTGAATTAGGATCGACGGGTGTCTAAAAGTTGTTCTTTCGTTCGGTATTGTTCCGCCGTGATGGGCTAATTTATAAATGCTAACGAAAGTTACGCAATTGCAGCTTAATTAGTTTACTAATTAAGTTACGGGGTTTGGGGCACCTGGCAACAGAACGCCCCTTTTTCATATAAAATATTAATGAATGGTGCGGCCAGAGAGAATCGAACTCTCATGAGCTAGGCTCACACGGCCCTCAACCGTGCCTGTCTACCAATTTCAGCATGGCCGCAAATAATGCGTCAGATTAAATGAATGACAATTCTATTTCAAGTTGATAAGTTTTTATTATGGAATTCACAACCCAAGTTAAAATTGCAACAGATCCTATTTATAAAAAGGTTTCTAAATCCATTCCTGAAATAGAGTGGGCTACTCATGCACCTTATATTTATAAAATAAATAAACTTAAAAAAGAGAAGAACGCAGTAATTCTTGCTCATAACTACCAAACTCCTGAAATATATCACGGCATATCAGATTTTTCAGCAGATTCGTTAGCCTTAGCAATTGAAGCTGCAAAAACAGAGGCTGATATAATTGTTATGTGCGGTGTACATTTTATGGCAGAGACTGCCAAATTGATGAGTCCAGATAAAAAAGTTTTATTGCCAGATATGAAAGCTGGTTGCTCTTTATCCTCATCTATCACTGGTGAAAATGTAAGAAACTTAAAAAAACAATATCCTGGTGTTCCTGTTGTTTCATACGTTAACACTTCTGCAGATGTAAAAGCTGAAACTGACGTTTGTTGTACATCTGCAAATGCTGTTAAAATTGTAAACTCTTTAGGTGTAAAAAAAGTAATTTTCTTGCCTGATGACTATTTAGCAAAATATGTTGCTTCTCAAACTGATGTAGAAATTATTTCATGGAAAGGTACATGTGAAGTTCATGAACAATTTAATGATGAAGAGATTAACGAAATAAGAAAGAATAATCCTGGAATTAAAATTATTGCTCATCCTGAATGTCCTCCTGATGTAATAGAAGCAAGTGATTTTGCTGGTTCAACAAGTGGTATGATTAAATATGTTAAAGATAATCAACCTGAAAAAGTTATGATGGTTACAGAATGCTCAATGAGCGATAACGTGCAAATTGATAATCCTGATGTAGAATTTATTAGGCCTTGTAACTTATGTCCTCACATGAAGAGGATTACACTACCTAAAATACTTGATTGTTTAGAAAATGAAACAAACGAATTAATTATGGACCATGAAACAATTGAGAAAGCTAGGAAATCTGTAGAGAGAATGGCTGAAATAGGCAGATAAATTCTGTGCCAAAAATTCAATTAAGTAAAAGTTTTATCCGCTCCACCTGCAAGTTAGCTCTTAATGAGGATCTATATCCATCAGGAGATATTACAACAAATCTATTAAATAATAATTCAATTTCAAAAGTTAAGCTAATAAGTAATGAAAAAGGTATTATAGGTGGATTAGAATTTGCTAAACAAACATTTAATTTACTAGATAGAAATATTAAATTTCATATAAAAAAAAAAGAAGGATCAAAAATTAGTAAAGGGTCTGTAATTGCTGTAATTGAAGGTAAAATTAAAAATATATTAATTGGAGAAAGAGTTGCTTTAAATTTTCTCTCCCATATCTCAGGTATTGCAACCAAAACTAATAAATTTGTAAAAAAGGTAGGAGAGAAAACAAAAATTTGTTGTACAAGGAAAACAATTCCTAATTTAAGAGTTATTCAAAAATATGCTGTAAAACTAGGAGGTGGGACAAACCACAGATTTAATTTAAGTGATGAATTTTTAATTAAAGACAATCATCTAGCCTCATCAAAAAAATTTGAAGAAATAGTGAAAAAAGCAATTAAAAATAAAAAGAAAAGAAAAATTACTGTTGAAGTTGACACTTTGAAACAATTTAAGAGAATTAATGGACTTAATTTTAATACAGTTCTATTTGATAATATGAGCCCAAAAAATCTTAAAGTAGCTATTAAATATGCAAATGGAAAATATGAAACGGAAGCCTCTGGAGGAATAACTTTAAAAAATGTGAAAAATCTTGCTGCAACAAAAGTTGATAGAATATCAGTAGGTGAATTAACACATAGTATTCAAGCTTTGGATTTAAAATTAGAGATTTAATTTTTTTTTATTTGAGCTTGAGCTGCCGCTAATCTTGCAACTGGAACTCTGTAAGGAGAACAAGACACATAATCTAATCCAGTTTTTGCACAAAATTCTATACTTTTAGGATCTCCACCATGCTCACCACAAATTCCAAGTTTAATTTTTTTGTTTTGTTTTCTTCCTTTATCAGTTGCAATTTTTATCAAGTCTCCAACTCCATCATCAATTGATACAAAAGGATCAATGTCAAAAATTTTGTTCTCAATATAATCGTTTAGAAATTTACCACTATCATCTCTACTAATTCCTAATGTAGTTTGAGTTAAATCATTAGTTCCAAAACTAAAAAATTCAGCGTGTCTAGCGATATCTTTTGCCTTTATCGCTGCTCTTGGTAATTCAATCATTGTTCCAACTAAAAAATCGATTTTAATTTTATTTGCATCTTGAACTTTTTTTGCAATCCTAATGACTAAATCTTTCATAATTTTTATTTCTGCTTCTGTTGAAACTAAAGGTATCATGATTTCAGGCATTGTTGATTGAATTTTTTGTTTTTTACATTCCACTAAAGCTTCAAAAATTGCAGTACACTGCATCTCATAAATTTCAGGGAATGAAATTGCTAATCTACAGCCTCTATGACCTAGCATGGGATTTTGTTCATGAAGCTCTGAAATTCTAACTTCAAGTTCTTTAACTGGAATATTTAGTGAAACTGCAACATCATTAATTTCATTGTTACTTTTTGGTAAAAATTCATGTAGAGGTGGGTCGAGTAACCTTACTGTTACTGGCAAGCCTTTCATTATCTTAAATATTTCAATAAAATCTTTTTTTTGATGTGGTAATAACTTTTTGAGTGCATTAGATCGATCCTCAATTGTTTTTGATAATATCATTTCTCTTACTGATAAAATTCTTTCTTCGTCAAAAAACATATGTTCAGTTCTACACAAACCAATACCCTCTGCACCAAATTCTCTAGCAGTTTTGCTATCCAATGGTGTTTCTGAATTAGTTCTAATTTTTAATTTTCTAAAATCATCAGACCAACTCATTATTTTTGAAAAATCACCTGATATTTCTGGTTTAACTGTTTTTACTTCACCAATAATTATTCTGCCTGTAGAACCATCAATTGTAATTATTTCACCCTCTTTAATTACTTTATTGTTTGTTTTGAATAATTTATTTTCATAATCAATTTCTATTTCACTAGATCCAGAAACACATGGTCGTCCCATCCCTCTAGCAACTACTGCAGCATGACTTGTCATACCTCCTCTTGAGGTAAGTATTCCTTTTGCTGCGTGCATACCATGTATATCTTCTGGTGAAGTTTCTACTCGAACTAATATTGTACTTTGCATCATACTATTTAGTCTTTCAGCCTCTTCAGATGTGAAAACAACTTTTCCGCTTGCAGCACCAGGTGATGCAGGTAAGCCTGACCCAATTACTTCCAAGTTCGCTTTCTCATCTAAAGTTGGATGAAGCAAAGTATCTAAAGAACTAGGTTCTATTCGTAATATTGCATCTTTTTTAGTAATCAATTTTTCTTTAACCATATCTACAGCAATTTTTACAGCAGACTTAGCTGTACGTTTTCCAGAGCGCGTTTGAAGCATCCAAAGTTTTTTATTTTCAACAGTAAACTCAACATCCTGCATATCTCTGTAATGTTTTTCTAACTTATTTAGAATATTTTTTAGTTGCTTGTATGTCGCTGGCATTGTCTCTTCCATTGACTTAAGAGTTTCTTTTGATTCAACTCTTGCTTTTTTTGTAATATGTTGTGGTGTTCTGGTTCCAGCAACAACATCCTCTCCTTGCGCATTTATTAAATATTCTCCGTAAATATTTTTGGCTCCATCGGATGGATTTCTAGTAAAAACTACACCAGTTGCACAGTCATTTCCCATATTTCCAAAAACCATTGATTGTACATTAACTGCTGTACCCCAATTAGATGGTATTTGATTTAATTTTCTATAGACTTTTGCTCTATGACTTTCCCAAGATAAAAAAACAGCACTTATAGCTCCTACCAGTTGTTCTTTGACATTTTGAGGAAAATCTTTTTTTGTTTTTTCTTTTACGATATTTTTAAAATCTTTTATTAAAGCTTCCCAATCATACTCATCTAATTCTGTGTCTAGTAACACCCCTTTTGTTAACTTATAGTTCTCAATTATATCCTCAAAGTAATAACCTTCGATTCCCAATACAACATTAGAATACATTTGAATAAAACGCCTATAACTATCATTTGCAAATCTTAAATTTGAAGTTTTTTTTGCAAGGGCTATTACTGTATTATCATTTAGACCTAGATTTAAAATTGTATCCATCATACCAGGCATAGAAACCCTAGCTCCAGATCTTACAGAAACTAGAAGAGGATTTTTTATATCTCCAAATTTTTTTCCTGAGTCTTTTTCGATAAATTTTAATTCTTTACTTATTTCATTAAGTATTTTTTTATTTATTTTTTTTTTATTCTTATAAAACAAGTCACATACCTCTGTAGATATTGTAAAACCAGGAGGTACAGGTAGTCCCATTCTTCCCATCTCAGAAAGA
>CACLPR010000031.1 GCA_902608845.1 uncultured Pelagibacteraceae bacterium | reverse complement strand
TTTCTATTTTATAGTCAATATAGTCTTTATCAGATTCTTTTTTACCCCAATATTCATTATTGATTAGCCAAACAGTTGTAGCTCCTCTTTCTTTTCCAATTGACAAGTTTTTTGCAATATCTTCAACATAAATTGTTTCTGTTGGGTCAATATCAAATTTTTTTACCATCAGATCGAAAGCTTTTGCTGAAGGTTTTGGGCTATATTCTGCATCAATTATATCAAATACATCCTCAAATAGGTCATCAATCCCCAAATGTTTAGTTATATTACTAACATGTTCACTACTTCCATTGGTAAAAACGAATTTTCTTAAATCCAATTTTTTAATTTCACCTCTCAAAACAACATCCTTTTCCATGAAAGATAAGTCAATATCATGAACAAAATTTAAAAATTCTTTTGGTGGAATATCGTGATGTATCATTAATCCATTTAGACTTGTATTATATTTATGAAAGTAGTCAGTTTGTAATTTTTTAGCTTCTACTAAGTTAATTTTTAATTTTTTAGAAATGTATTGTGTCATTCTTTTACTTACTTGACCAAATACAGACTCTAAATCCTGATAAAGAACACCATCACAGTCAAATAAAATATTTTTTATATTTTTCATTTTCTTATTAATGTGCCAGCACCTTTATCTGAGAATAATTCAAATAGAATTGAATGTTTTTTTCTTCCATCAATAATTCCAACACCAGTAACTCCATTCATTATTGCATCTAAGCAGGTATTAATTTTAGGTATCATGCCCTCAGTTATAATTTCATTATTTATCATCTCTAAAATTTCAGATGATGTAATTTCCTCAATAAGCTTTTTTTTTTTATCAAGTACACCTTCAACATTGGTCATTAATAATAATCTTCTACATTTCAAAGATTTAGCTATAGCACCAGCAGCTGTATCTCCATTAATATTATAAGTTTGATTATTTTTACCTTTTCCTAAAGGTGATATAATTGGAACTGAATTTAATTTAATTATATCTTTTATAATATTTGTATTTATTTTATTTGGCTTTCCAACAAATCCAAGTTCCTCTGCTTCTGGAATAACTTCAATAACATTATTTTTTTTTGTGTTTATCGAGACTGCATTAGATCCTTTTTCAATTAAAGAATTAACAATGTCCTTGTTAAAATCAATAAGGACATCCTCAACTAAATTTATAATTTTTTCATCCGTAACCCTTAAACCTCTAATAAATTTTGATTGAATATTTGATTTTTCTAACTCTCTTTTAATTCTAGGGCCACCTCCATGGACTATTATTATTGATAATCCTAACTTATTTAGAATACTTATATCTGAAATAAAATTGTTAAAAATATTTCTATCAATAAAAACGTTTCCTCCATATTTAATAACTATTAATTCATTTTTGTATTTATCTATATATTTTTTAACCTCTTCGATGGAAGGACCATCTTTTGGTACTATTTTTTCAATTTCCATTTCTATTAAACAGTTTTGACAGTCGTTCTTTTGATTATTATGTACTGTTGTGCCATTGTTAATATGTTATTTATAGTCCAGTAAATAACTAGTCCTGCTGGGAAAGGAGCTAGTATTACAGTCAAAAATAATGGAAAAAACATAAATATTTTTGCTTGGACAGGATCGGGAGGCGTTGGATTTAGTTTTTGCTGCATCCACATTGAAACACCCATCAAGCACGGCCATACACCTATCAGTAAAAAAGAAGGGGGATCCCATGGAATTAGTCCAAATAAATTAAATATGGATGTAGGATCTCTTTCACTTAAATCTTTTATCCAACCAAAAAATGGCTGATGTCTCATCTCAATTGTTACAAATAAAACTTTATAAATTGCAAAGAAAAAAGGTATCTGTATAAAAATTGGAAGACACCCACTTATTGGATTAACTTTTTCTCTTTTGTATAATGCCATCATCTCTTGTTGAAGTTTCATTTTATCCTCTTTATGCAACTCTTTCAGTCTTGTCATTTCTGGCTGAAGAACTTTCATTTTAGCCATGGACCTAAATGAGTAATTTGCAAGTGGAAAAAAAAGCTAATCTTATACAAGCAGTTATCATTATAATTGCTATTCCAAAATTTCCAGCTAGATTAAAGAAATATTGAATCGCAAAAAATAAAGGTTTTACAATGAAGTAAAACCATCCCCAATCAATCGCCAAATCAAACTTATTAATATTTTCACTCTCAGCATATCCATCAATAACGTTTACTTCTTTTGCAGCAATTATTACTCTAATTGAGTTGCTTTTTGTCTCGTTTGCACCAACTTCTGTTGCATTAGTTTCAATAAAATTTGCTCTAAATTTATTTTTGTAATCAAAATCAGATCTAAAACTTTTATCTTTTTCAGGGATAAGACTAGTAAGCCAATACTTATCCGTTATACCAAGCCATCCAGATTGCGCATTCTTGGAATATTTTTTTTCTTCAATATCATCATAATCTTCTTCAACTAATTGATCATCAAAAACTCCAATTAAGCCTTCATGCAAAATATAAAAATTGGTTACATCGGGGGCTACATTTCTTATGATTTGTCCATATGGATAAAAGTTATAAGTTTTATCTGAACTATTAATTATCGTTTGTTTGATATTAAAAAGATATTGTTTATCTAAACTTATTTCTTTTACGAATTTAATATTTTGACTGTTAGTCCAACTTAATATCACTGGGGAATTAGGTGTAAGTTTGTTACTTCCTTCTATGCTCCAAAGAGATTTTGAGTTTGGTAAATCAATATTTTTACTAGTTGTTGCCCATCCAGTTTCTACATAATATCCATTATCAGACTGTTTAGGATTTAGCAGAATTACATTATCATCTCCATTTAAAGTATTTGTATAATTTTTAAAAGTTAAGTCGTCTATTGATGATCCAATTAATGAAATTGAGCCTCTAATTTTGTCATTTTCAAAAAGAATTCTATCATTTTCTTTTAAAGCCTCATTTCTTGATATTTTAATTGTTTCCTCATCCTGAACTAATGACGGTGCATCTGTTGAAGAATTTTCACTAACAATATTTTTATCATTTTGAATATCTTTTTGTTCTACTACTGCCGGAGCAAAGAACAAACTATAAAGAATTATTACTGCTGCACTTAAAGATATTGCGGCAATTACATTTTTTGTATCCATAAATTACTTTTTCTTTTTAACTGGATCAAATCCTTCTCCACCACCAAAAATTTTTATCGGATGGCAACTAAGTATTCTTTTAACTCCGTTAATACTTCCTTTTAAAATTCCATTCTCTTTTATGTTTTCAATAAAGTAATCAGAACATGTTGGAAGATATCTGCAATTATTACCTAGATATGGAGATATAAGTATTTGATAAAACCTTATAATCTTGATCATTAAAAATTTAATAAAATTGGTCATTTAATTTTTTTAAAGTCTTCTAGTGTCGCGTTTTTTATTACTTCATAAGAATCTTTGCTGACAGAAATTCTTGCGATCAGTAAATAACAGTAATTAAAATTAATGTTAATTGATTTCACAGCTTCGTTCATAATATTTCTTAGTCTTCTTTTAATTTTGTTCCTTGTAACTGCATTTCCAATTTTCTTTTTGGCTACAAAACTAATATTTAATCTATTATTATTTTTGTCAGAAAGTTTTTTAAAGAAAATTGTAAAGTATTTATTAGAAATTTTTTTTCCACTCAGAATAGACTTAAAATCCTCATTTTTAGAAAGGGTAACAATCTTGTTTTTCATTAAGCGTTTGTTAATCTTTTTCTTCCCTTAGCTCTTCTTCTTTTTAATACTTTTCTTCCACCTTTTGTCTTTTTTTTAGCTCTAAAGCCAACGGCCCTTTTTCTCTTTTTGTTACTTGGTTGATATGTACGTTTCATTGTTGTTAAATTAATGTTAAATTTCGGTAGTTATACAAATATATATATATAAGTACAGCGATTTTTAATAAGTTAAAAATCAATGAATAGAGAAAAAAATATTAAACTATTTTTAGGTTCTGCCTACATTTTGATAGTATTTGTTTTTATATTGATTTTTTTTAATAACTTTTCCTTTCAGGATTTTTCAAGTTACGAATTAATAAGACAAAATAGAGAAACTTTAGAGAATATTAAAAATAGCAATATTTTTTTATCAAGTATTATTTTTTTAATAGGCACCATAGTCTGGGTTCTCCTATTAGGCTTTGGATCGCCAGTACTTCTAGTTGGTGGTTTCATTTTTGGAAAATGGTTAGGAACTTTACTAGTGCTTTTTGGATTATCTATTGGTGCAACATTTCTTTATATTTTTGCAAATTATTTTTTAAAAGATTTGGTTGAGAAAAAATTTTCATCTCGTTTTAGCAATTTTACTGAAAAGTTTAAAAAGAATGAGTTTGTTTTTTTTCTAATCTATAGATTTATTGGTGGTATTCCTTTTTTTATTTCAAATATTTTACCAACAATATTTAATGTAAAGGTTAGAAATTTCTTTCTAGGATCAATAATTGGTATGCTTCCACAATTATTTGTTGGAGTATCTCTTGGCGCTGGTTTAAACAAGATATTGGAGGAAAATTCTGAGGTACCAAGTGTTTTAGAATTAATTTTTTCTCCTGACATTTATTTACCAATTCTGGGAATTATAATTTTAGTTATGATTGGGTTTTTGCTAAAAAAAAATTTTTATACAAAATAATAGTGGTGCCCCCATCCAGAATTGAACTGGAAACTCATCCTTACCATGGATGTGTTATACCATTTAACTATAGGGGCAATATTTACTTAAATTAGTGTATAAAATTAATTTTTTCAAATTATTGCCTTATTTTTTTTTAAAAATGAGTTATATCTACTTAAGGAAAATGTTATGGGAATTCACTACACCTATGGAGCTAATAAAAATGCAAAGCTCATGGAAAAAAAAGCTAAAAGAGAGAAAAAGCTTG
>CACLPR010000030.1 GCA_902608845.1 uncultured Pelagibacteraceae bacterium | reverse complement strand
GTATTATTTTTTCTTTTAGTTTTTCTGACCAAAATTTTATTAAGTCATCATATAATATATAATATTTAGCAGTATCCTTTTGACTAAGAGAGAAATCCATACCAGGATCGGGAAAATTAATTCTGTAATTAGACCAACAGATAGCCATTGGATTTCTTTGAATATGAATAATTTTAGCCTCTGGGAAAGCTTTGACTATGAAACCTATCCATCTAAAATTCATTGGTAATTTATCAATAACAAATTTTTTATTACTCAATTGAGATAATTTTTCATAATATTCTAATCTTATTGTCTTTATAAAATCTACAAAATTTTGAAGTTTATCCAATTTGAACTTATCCATAATTTTAGGTAAATAATTAAGTTCACCAGCACCATGTATATTTGAATGAGATGAAAGAACTTGTTCTAAAAGAGTTGTTCCAGACCTTGGCATACCAAGAATAAAAATAGGGGTGATATTGAGTTTATTGCTGTACTTAGGTTGTTCATTTAAATTTTGTTCAAAAATATTTTTAATTTCTTCAAAGAGTTTTTTTTCTGTTTGAAAGCTGAAATTTGATTTTATTTTTTTTATTTTATGTGATTCTTCCAGATATTTTAAAGCTAAATCAGATTGATTTAAATCAAAGTTACATTTACTTAAACTGGTATATGCAAATATTTTGTCTTCATCATTAGCTTTTGATAGATCAAGTTTTTCTAGTTTTTTTAAGAATTTATTATCTTTTTCTACTTTTGTAATTAAAAAATAATTTTTAAAAGCTCTTATATGCTGATCATCAATATTTAATACTTTTTCAAACAATTTCCTTCCTTCATCTACATTTCCAAGAATTAAATTTAAATAACCTAAATCATTCAAGGCTGTAGTATTATTTTCATCAAATTTTAAAACATCCTGAAGTACTTTTTTGAGATCATCAAAATTTTTTTCTTCGCTATATACATGTGCTAAATTGAAATATGCTGGTAAATTTTTTTTATTAAATTTTATAGCTTTTTTGTAGTTTCTAACCGCCTCATCGATAAATCCCAATCTGAATTTAGTATTTCCCAAATTATTATAAGCTTCTGAATAGTCAGATTTGAGATTAATAGCTTTTAAAAAATACTCTGAAGCTTCATTATAATTTTTTAACTGTTTTTGGATATTACCATAGATGTAATAATTTTCTGCATTTGGCTTTAATGATATTATAGTTCTAAAAAATTTTTCTGCTTCTAAATAATCTTTTAAAGTTAAATTTGTTACTCCTAATGCATATAATACTTGAAAATCATTATTTTTTTTTAAAAATTTTTTTCCTAATTTAATTACTTTTTCAAATTTTCCTTTATTAAAACTATCTAAAATAATTTTCTTGTTATTTAAAATACTTTCAGCAATCATTAAAATTAATAAAATTAGTAATTTGAATATGTATTTTATGATGCAAAGTCAAACCAACCAGTAATTATATATTTAGTTCCACTTTTCAGTACTGACCCAGTATGTGCATGTGTCCACTCTGCAGGCCAAATTAATGTTTTATTTTTTTCAGGCTTAATTTTTAATCCATAATGATCAAAGTCGGTTGTGCCCCCATCATTAACATCGTTTAAATATGTCATGAAAGCAAAAATTCTATGTAATGTTGATAGTCCTGTTCTTTCGGAATGTAGGGCTGCAAAATGATCTCCTGGAAAGTATTTTTGTACATTAAAAGGTCCAACATTAACTTTTGTTAAAAATTGTTTTACAAAGGGCCATTGCTCTCTGTAATCCAAAAAACATTTTTGAAGTTCTGAAAAATAATCTTGGAAAACTTTATATTTTGGATCTGATAATTTATTTGGACTTATTGTAATATCTGTTGATTTTTTTCTGTTTTCTTCAACTCCTTTTGCTGTAGAGCCTTTTTTTTGAAGAGATTTGTTATTCTCAAAAAATTTGATTAAGTCATTGCTTATACTTTTATCTTCAAGCTGCCAACAACCAATAAAATTAGGTGATTTACTATTTTTTATGTCAACCCTTTTCATTTAAGTAAATTAACTCCATTTTCATCAAGTTGCAAAAAGCCTGCACCTTTCCTTATGTAAGATAAACCCTCTTTATGAAAATTTAAAGCTAACAATGATTGTCCTAATAAATTATTTAAAGTTCTATTACCTGGGTATTTAGTAATAACTTTTGGAGCAAAGTCTTTTATCTCATTTTTATTTCCTGTTTTAAATAAACATATTGTGTATTTTTCACATATTTCTTCATGCCTTGCATTTAAATTTAGTATTTTTTTATAGTAATCTAAAGCTTCAAGATATTTTTCTAATAAAAAATACAAGCTTGCAAGATTGTAGCAAGCTTCAACATTATTTTTATTTAGTTTTATAGATTTCTTATAATTTATTATTGCCTCATCATATTTTTTTAAAGATTTTAGAGCACTTCCTAAGTTATTAAATGCCTCAGAAAAATTTGGATTTAATTTTATAGCTTCTTCAAATGAGGTAACTGCTTGATTAAATTTTTTGAGCTTTTTTTGAATATTCCCTAAAGTATAAAAATTCTCTGCTGACTTTTTAAATAAAATTAATTTTTCAAAATAGTTTTCTGCACCAACAAAATTTTGAAGGTTTATTGACGCTAGTCCTAGCATAAATAATAGTTGTGCATCATTTTGTCTCTCTTTTAGAAGATTTTCTCCGTCAACTATTACTTCTTGAAATTTTTTTTCTTTAAAAGAATTAAGAACTTTATCTTTTTGTTTTTTTAAATTATTTGAATTCATTGTTAAGATGTTATAATTTAAATTTAATGAAAAAAGAAGATCTTCCAAAAATATTACCAGTTTTCCCTCTTTCCAATTTTATTATATTTCCACGTACTACTGTTCCATTAAATATTTTTGAACCTCGATATATTCAAATGATAGATAAAAGTATGAAAAGTGATCGTATGATAGGCATGATTCAACCAAAAAAAACTGGTGAATTAAAAAAACCTGATTTACACAATGTGGGTTGTGTTGGAAAAATTACTAGCTTTAATGAAACAGATGATGGAAGATATTTAATAATTTTGAATGGCATATGCAGGTTCGAAATCATTGAAGAAGTAAATAATGGCAACTTATACAGAGAATGCGAAGTTAAATATGACGATTTTTCAAGTGATTTAATCGAAAAATTAGATGAAATAAAGTTTTCAGATTTAAAGTTAATATTTCAGAATCTAAAAGGTCTTTTTAAAAAGCAAGGATATGAAATTAATTGGAAAGAGATTGAAAAGCAAAGTTTGGATCAAACCATCAATACTTTATCAATGGCTTCTCCATTTTCATTAGAGGAGAAGCAAGTTTTACTTGAAAGCAAAGACTTAAATTTAAGAAAAGAGAAGTTAGAAGAAATTCTAAATACTTATATTTTAGATAATTTTAATAACAAAACTTTACAATAATAAATATTTAATTAGACAAAAAAGTTGCATATTTATTCAAAAGTTTATTACCCTTTAAAAGTTTAAAAATAGGCTCTGATAAATTATTTTTTAACTTACTATCAAGGTTGAAAAAGGTATTTATTGTATCTATTCCTAATCCATAGATAAAATTGAGGTGTTTATTTTTTTCTTGAAATTTTTGGGCAATTATTTCTCCATCATCAATACCTAATTTAATATTTTCATCTAAGATATTTGATAAAGATTTAATATCTCTAATAGTCATATTGAAACCTTGTCCAGCCAATGGGTGAACTTTATGTATCAAATCTCCAAAAGATAGAATATTTTTAAATATATAATCTCTTAAAACTAAAAACTTAATACCAAAAGATTCAACTTCACTAATTTTAGTAATCTTATATTGATGATTATACTTATTAATAATTTGAAGAAGACTTAATTTGTCCATTAGTTTTGTTGAATTATTTGAGAATACAATTGAAGTTTGATTGTTAGACAAAGGCAGAAATGCTATGGGGCCTTTTTTTGTAAAAATTTGAGTAGCAATTTTATTTTCAATTTTTTTGTGATTAATTGTTGCTGTATGCGCTAATGATTTATAATTTTTTTCTATTTTTTTTTGAAAATACTTTTTTGTTATTGGATTATTTTGCTCCGAGTTAATAATTAAATCATAGTTTTGTTTATTAATATAATCTAAATTATAATTTTTAAGTTCTATAAATTTTAAAAATTTATTTTTTCTCAGTAAATTATACAATGAACTATATTTTATTAAGTAAAAATTTTTTTGATTATTATTTTTGAACTCGAATAGCTCTGAAGATTTATTTTTATCAGAATAAATTTTAATTTTTTCTGTTGGCCACCCTAACTTAGAGATGCCTTTGATGTTTTCTTTTAAAAATTTATAATTTTCATTTGAGATAGCAATTGTTCTAACTGTATTTGTTAATAATGAAAGTTTAGCTTGCAAGATAATGTCAACATTGATCTTTTTCTTTAATAATATGTTTGCTAAAACTAAATTTGTTAAATTATTTCCTAATAGACAAATATTCATAATATTATTTAATTTTATCAACAAAAATTAAATGATACAAAGTGACAAATCATTAATAACAAAATGAAAATTAAAAATTTAGTAGATAATACCACTAGTTTTCTATTTAAAAGATTATCTGAACTAATAGGTTTGGCTACACTTTGTTTATCTATATTGCTCTTAATATCATTAATAAGCTACTCGCCAGAGGACCCTAATTTCATATTTCCAGAGAATGCAGAAATTAAGAACTTATTAGGTGCAAAAGGTAGCTATGCCTCTGATATTTTATTTCAATCAATTGGTTTAATCTCATTATTAGTACCAATTTCTTTTTTCCTTATATCTCTATCAGTAATAATTGATAAAAAAATTTTACATTTTGTTGAGAGTTTGTTTTTTATTATTTTATATTCAATTACAGGAGCGTTGTTCTTTACAGTTTTCCATACAGAATCATACTGGCTTACAATTAACGGAAATAACGGATTTTTAGGTAACTTATTTGAAGAAACTTTTTTCATAAACTTAATTAACTTAAATAATCAAATTAGTTATGTAATTTTAATTATTTTAACATCATTATTTTTTCTTCTTAGTATTAATTTTAAGTTTAGATATTTAAAGTTTGTAATTACAATTTTTTATAAATCTAAAAAAGGACCAACTAAAAGTATTATTCAAAGTTATAATGAAAATATAGTAGATGAAGTTGAATACATAAATAATGAAACAAGAGTCCAAGAAAATTTCTCATTTGATAATAATATAAAACACTCAGATAAAAAAATTATTAAATATAAATTACCATCTTTAGAGTTTTTAAAAAATCCTTC
>CACLPR010000029.1 GCA_902608845.1 uncultured Pelagibacteraceae bacterium | reverse complement strand
GGTGGATCAATTTCAATCGATAAAAGATTATTTAGAGAGGATATTGAAGCTTCAATTGTACATGTTGAGATGCTGTTTAGACAAAAAATTATAAATTTTAAAATTAAAAATAAAATAGTATGGGGTTTAAATAGAATTAAAAACGAAATTATCAAAAAAAAATTTATTTTTGATGATAAACTTGAGGATATTCACATGAATATAGAACACAGACTCTTTGAACTAATTGGAGAAGATGCTGGATATATTCACACGGCAAGATCAAGAAACGATCAAGTAGTTACAGATTTTAAAATTTGGTTAAGAAAAGCTAATAATGAGATTGTTAAAAATATTGATGTTACAATTAAAAATATTTTAAAAAAAGCAGAAAAAAATGTTGAAACAATAATGCCTGGTTTCACACACCTTAAAAATGCGCAACCAGTTTCTTTTGCTCACTACTTAATGGCGTACTTAGAAATGTTTAACAGAGATAAAAAAAGATTTAAAAATAATTTAGAGAGTCTTAATGAAAATCCACTTGGTGTGGCTGCTTTAACAGGTACTTCTTTTAAAATTGATAGATTTTATACTTCAAAAAAATTAGGTTTCGACAGACCAACTAAAAATTCAATTGATACGGTTTCTGATAGAGATTTTGTAATTGATTTTCTATATTCTTGCTCTGCATGTGCTGTTCATATCTCTAGGATTGCTGAGGAGTTTATAATCTGGAATTCAGATGCTTTTAAACTTATTAATTTGAATGATAAAATTGTAACTGGATCATCCATTATGCCTCAAAAAAAAAATCCTGATCCTCTAGAATACTTGAGAGGCAAAACAGGTTTTATATTTGGAAATCTATTTTCTATGCTTACAACATTAAAAGGACTACCCCTTTCTTATTTTAAAGATTTACAAGATGATAAAGAAATTGTTTTTAAATCGTTTGATCAGTTAAAAAATTCCTTAATTATATTAAATGATGTTCTTAAAAATTTTTCGCCAGATAAGAAAAGGATGATCGAACTTGCAGAAAGCGGCTACATTACAGCAACTGATTTAGCAGATTACATGGTTAGAGAATTAAATTACCCCTTTAGAAAAGCCTATTTACAAACAGCTAAAATCATAAATTTTGCAGAAAAAAATAAAAAAAAATTGTCAGAACTCACAATAAAAGAGATAAATAAAATTGAAAAAGGTTTAACCGCTGATGTTCTGAAAGTATTTGAACTAAAAAAATCTGTTAATTCTAAAGTTTCTTATGGTGGAACTTCTTTCGACAACATTAAGAAAATGATATTAAGTTACAAGAAGAAATAACTATGATTAAAAAAATAACTTTAATTACCATGTGTCTAATTTTATTAACTTCATGTGGAAGAAAAAATGAGCCAAAATATGAGGCATCATTAAATAATAATGTTATGAAATTTAATAATTTTAATAACGTATTTAAAATGCCAAAAAAAGATGAAATATATCAATAATATTTTTACAGTTGAAAAATCTAGACTCACTAAAGTAATTAAAAAATTTGAAACACCAATTTTTTGCTATTCGGAGAAAAAAATTAATGAAAATATAAGTAACTTTAAAAGAAGTTTTAAATCGTTTTCTCCAATCATATGTTTTTCAACAAAGTCAAACTGTAATCTAGAAATACTTAAACTAATTAAACGAAGTGGATTAGGAGCTGATGTTGTCTCAAAAGGAGAATTAATGATTGCTCTTAAAGCGGGAATACATTCCAAAAAGATTGTTTTTTCTGGAGTGGGTAAAACTAGGTCAGAATTGATTTATGCAATAGATAAAAATATTTTATTGATTAATTGTGAGTCTAGAAGTGAAATATTAGAAATAGAAAGTATAGCAAAATCTAAGAATAAAAAGGTAAATATTGGAATTAGATTAAATCCAAATACAGATGCAAAAACAATTAAACAAATTTCAACTGGTAAAAAAGAAAATAAATTTGGTGTTAGTGAAAAGACATTTATTGAAGTTTCAAAATATATAAAAAATTCAAAATTTTTAAATCTAAAATGTTTAAGTGTGCATATTGGAAGTCAAATTCTAGATCATAAGCCATACCAAGAAATGCTTAACGTTATAGATAAATTAATAAAAAAAAATAATTTTAATTTTGAGTATATAGATCTTGGCGGTGGTATGGGAATTGATTATAAAAAAGACAATAAAAAATTTAATTATAAAAAGTATAATCAAATTATTAAGAAATTTTTAAAAAAGCATAAATCAAAAATTGTTTTTGAACCTGGTAGATCAATTATAGGTGATACCGCGATATTAATTTCAAAAATTATTTATATAAAAGAAAATTCTAAAAAAGATTTTATTATTATGGATGCGGCTATGAATGATTTTATGAGACCTGCGTTGTATGGAGCTAAGCATAAAATAATTCCATTAAAAAAAACCAATAAAATGACTACGAAAAGTTATGATTTTGTAGGTCCGATTTGCGAAACCACAGATAAATTCTTAACGACAAATAAATTTCAAAAATTAAATGAGAAAGATTATATTATTATTTGTGACGTAGGAGCGTATGGCTCATCGTTATCTTCAAATTATAACATTAGACCTAAACCTGCTGAAATATTAATAAAAGGGTCAAAAATAAATGTAATTAAAAAAAGACAAAAACTAAAAGATATAATTTAGTTTTTGACAAAAATGATAAGAAAACTTCTATTTTTATTTTTTTTCTTCCTAGGTATAACTTTAATTTCAATAATATTTTTGCCATCATTAATGATGCCAACTAAAATAGTTTTAGTCGGTGGAAAAATGATGGGAAGGTGGGCCGCCCTTTGCCTTCGGATTTTTTTAGAAACAAAAATTATTGTTAAGGGTAAGGAAAATATTATTAAAAATGAAAAGTTTTTTATTGCTTGTTCTCATCAATCGATGTTTGAGACTTTTTACCTACAAACAATTTTTAATTCACCAATATTTATTTTAAAATATGAATTAATCAAAATGCCTATATTTGGCTGGTATTTAAAAAAGATAGGATCAATTTCAATTAATAGAAATAAAATTAGTAAAGATAATTTAGGTTTAATAGATAAAATAAAAAATTCTATAAGAAATTCAGAAAGACCTTTAATTATATTTCCTCAAGGAACAAGAGTTTTACCAAATGAAATAATTCCTTTTAAGAAAGGTGTTGGTAGAATTTATGAAGAACTAAAAATAAATTGCCAACCTGTGGCGATAAATTCTGGAAATGTTTGGCCAAAAGATGGAAAATTATCCTCGAAAAAAACAATAACAATATCAATTATTCCACCAGTAAAACCTGGAATGGAATCAGCAGACTTTATAAATTATATAGAGGATAAAATATATACTGAGTTAAAATTAATGAATTAGCCCTTCATTGGCATTACAACATAAATGCTATCATAATCAGCTGGATCTCTAATTAAGGCAGGTGAACCTGTATCTTTTAAATAAATCTCAATGTTGTCTCCATCAAGTTGGGAAGCAACATCAATTAAATATCTAGAATTAAAGCTTATATCAAGCTCGTGATCAAACTTAACACTTAAACTTTCTTTACCATCACCACTATTAGTATTATTAACTGAAAGATCAAGAGTATCTTTTGAAAGATTAAATTTTACGCCATCTTTTTTATCTAAAGAGACTGAAGCAACTCTATCTACCGAATTCAAAAATGATTTTAGATTAACTTCCAATTTTTTTTGGTTTTCTTTTGGTATTACCTGTACGTAGTTTGGAAATTTTCCATCAATAAGTTTAGATATCAATATACTATTGTTAATTTCAAATTTAATCTTTGATTTAATATTTGATATTTTTACCTCACCTTCATAGTCTTCTAGTAATGAACAAAGTTGAAAAATGGTCTTCTTTGGTAATATAATTTGATCAAATTGGACTTTATTTTGTAATCTAATCTTAGAAATAGACATTCTATGACTATCAGTAGCAGCGGCTGTTAAGAAATTTTTATCTTCAACTTCTGTCTGATGTAGAAAAATTCCACTTAAATAATGTCTTGTTTCGTCGTTAGATACTGAAAATTTACATTTATTTAACAGTTTTAGTAGCTCTTTTGATTTGATCGAAAACTCATTTTCATTAAAGTTTTCATCTGTTAACGGAAATTCAGAAGCACTAATACAATTTAAGTTGAAAACTGATTTATCAGATTCTAAATGCAATTTATTTTCGCTAGGATTAGAAAAGTTAATTTTACTTCCAGATGAAAACTTTCTAACGATATCGTACATTATCGATGAAGATGAAGTAGTTTTACCCTCCTCTATTATTTCGACATTTTGAATTTGATGGATAAAAATTAAATCAAGATCTGTAGCTGTAATTGTTAGTTTTCCATTACTTACATCCAATAATACATTTGAAAGTATCGGTAATGTACTTCTTTTTTCAATTACACCTTGACAATAATTTAAAGATTTTTGAAGATCTTGTTGATTTAAACTAAACTTCATTTTCTTTATTATACAAAATCTTATTTTTTAAACTATCAATATTAATATTTAATTCGCTATCCTCTTTCCTTAGTCTCTCTATGGTTTTAACGGAGTGAATTACGGTTGTATGATCTCTATTGGAAAAAGACCTGCCTATTTCAGGTAAAGATTTGGATGTTAACATTTTAGCAAGATAAATTGCGGTCTGCCTAGGTCTAACAAGATATCTTGATCTTCTTGGAGAAAGCATTTCATTTTTGCTAATTTTATAAAATTTACAGACTATTGTTTGGATTGTATCAATATCTACTTTATTTTCAGTAAGGTTAAGTAAATCTTTTAAAACAATTTTAACTTCAGATAAGCTTGGAACTTTATTATAGATCCTCGTAAAAGACACAATCCTGTTTAGTGCACCAACTAATTCTCTAATACTAGTTTTAATTTCTGTACTAATAAATTTTTGTATTTCCTCAGAAATAATAACTTGATTTGAGTATGATAATTTTAACTCTTCAGTTTTAGATTTTATAATTTTATATCTAAGCTCATAATCAGGATTTTGAATATCAACAACTAAGCCTCCAGAAAATCTAGATTTTATTCTTTCTTGAATTCTTGACAATTTATTAGGTGGTCGATCTGCAGAGATTATTATCTGTGAATTTTTATCTAATAAAGCATTAAATGTATGAAAGAATTCTTCTTGCATTGCTTCTTTGCCATTCATGAACTGAATATCATCAATTAGTAAAATATCAGTATTTCTAAAATACTCTTTAAATTTAACCATCTCATTTGATTTTATGGACTTCACAAATTGGTACATGAATCTTTCTGCAGAGATAAACATTACTTTATTCTTTTCTTTCAACTCTAAACCAATTGCATTTAATAAATGAGTTTTTCCCATTCCTACTCCGCCATATAAGTATAACGGATTATAATGCGCTATATCTTTTGAAACTTTTTTTGAAGCTTCAAATGCTAATTTATTACTTCCCCCAGTTATGAAATTTTTAAAATTTTTATTTGGATCTATTCTGTTATATTGAAGGTAAGAGTCTTTTATAAATGAAACATTATCATTATTAGTTTCAATAGAATTTTGAGATGTATCATATGACTCTTTTTTTTCGATATTTTTGTTATCTTTTATAGTGAATTCAACCCTAACTAAGTCTTTTTTGTATTCTTTTATTATCTGCAATATTTGGTCTAAATATCTTGATACTATCCAGTCTCTAATAAATCTCGTTGAAACTGAAAATAAAATATAATTATGGAATTCTTCAACTAACTCAATTTTTTTTTATCCAACTGTCAAAAATCTCGTTACCAAACTTTTCACGCATTTCATTTTTGACA
>CACLPR010000028.1 GCA_902608845.1 uncultured Pelagibacteraceae bacterium | reverse complement strand
AAAAAAACAAAGAAAAAAAATAAATAATGTCAGTTCAATCTGATAAGTGGATTATACAAATGGCCAGAGAAAATGACATGATCTCTCCTTTTGAAGACAAGCAAGTTAGAGGAGATAAAATATCATTTGGTGTATCATCATATGGTTACGATGCTCGTGTGTCTGATGAATTTAAAATTTTTACCAATGTAAATTCTGAAATAGTAGATCCAAAAAATTTTAAATCCTCAAATTTTATTACAAAAAACTCATCTGAATGTATAATACCACCTAATTCATTCGTATTAGCAAGGACTGTAGAATATTTTAAGATACCTAAAAATGTTTTAGTTATTTGTTTAGGAAAATCTACATATGCCAGATGTGGAATAATTGTCAACGTCACACCTCTAGAACCAGGTTGGGAGGGACATGTAACATTAGAATTCTCTAATACAACACCGTTACCAGCAAAAATTTATGCAAATGAAGGAGTTGCTCAATTTGTTTTTATTAAGGGCAATGAGGATCCAGCTGTTTCATATGCAGATAGAAATGGTAAATACCAAGGTCAAAAGGGAGTTACACTTCCTAAAATATAAAAATGGACAAATTTATTGTTAAGGGTCCTTGTAAAATAAAGGGCGAAATTTCAATTTCAGGCTCAAAAAATGCTGCCTTACCAATTTTGGCATCAACAATTTTATTCGAAAACGAAGTCATAATAAAAAATTTACCTCGTGTTAAAGACATTGGTACAATGATAAATCTTTTAAAATCTCTTGGTTCAGAAATAAAATTTAATAAAAATAGAAAAATTGTTAAAATAACAAAGAAAAAAAAGCAAAATTTTTTTGCATCATATTCACTTGTTAGAACGATGAGAGCTGGAATATTAGTTTTAGGAGCACTTGTTGCCAAACATCAAAAGTCTATTACTTCTTTACCTGGTGGCTGCTTAATAGGGGCAAGACCTGTAAATTATCATTTGAATGCACTTAAAAAACTTGGAATGAAATATGATATTAAGAAAGGCTATATTCATGCACATACAAAAGAAAAACTCAAAGGTGCAAAAATCAGATTTTCAAAAGTTAGTGTTGGAGCAACTGAAAATACAATTATAGCTGCATGTTTAGCAAATGGAATTACTATTCTAAGAAACTGTGCGATCGAACCAGAAATAATTGATTTAATAAATTTTTTAAAATCAGGCGGTGCAAAAATAAAATTTATAGGCAAACGTACTGTGAAGATAGAAGGTATTAAATCTTTAGAAAGCACAAGTTATTCAGTGATGTCAGATAGAATAGAAACAGGAACTTTTTGTGTAGCAGCATGTTTAACTGGAGGTAATTTAAAAATAAATAATTTTGATCCAAAAATTATAAAAACAGAATTATCATTACTAAAAAAAGTTGGAGCAAAAATTAAAGTAGCCAAAAAACAAATTCATATAATCGGTCCAAAAAAAATCAAAAATTTAACTAATTTAGTTACTAAAGAATATCCAAACTTTCCTACAGATTTACAAGCTCAGTTTATGGTTCTGCTTTGTAAGGCTAAAGGTAAAAGTTCAATAACTGAGAGTATTTTCGAAAATAGATTTATGCATGTAGCTGAATTAAGAAGATTAGGTGCTGAGATTATAATAAAAAAAAATAAGGCATTTATTTCAGGTGATACAGACTTCCAAGCCGCTGAATTAATGTCCAGTGACCTAAGAGCTTCGGTTGCATTAGTTTTAGCTGCAATAGTTGCAAAAGGATCATCTGTAATCAATAGAATTTATCACTTAGATAGAGGATATGAAAATATAGAGATTAAACTTAGGAAAGTTGGTGTAAATATTCGACGGATTAATTGATGGAAAATCAATATTTAAAAAAGATAATTGCACAAACTCCCGAAGATCTTCATATTATTTCAGCTTGCTGTTCCGAAGGGAAAGTTAATATTGATGATGTTAAATATTTAGCTTCTAACAAGATTTTTCTAATTTCAATAGCAAGATTTAGCAAAGAAGAGGAAAATAAAAATAGATTAATAAATAGTATTATTAAATTTGAGTTTATTAATTCGTCAAAATCAAAGAATATTGACCAAAATGATACCAATCTAACATTAGAATTATTAACAATTGATATTTTTAAGAAAGGGGAGAATTTTGAAATAACTATGTTATTTTCAAAAAATAGAATTATAACTCTTTCCGCTGAAGTAATTGAAGTGACACTAGAGGATCAAAAAATAGCAAATGATAAAAATAATTAATTGTAATAAAAAAAACTACTTAAATATTTTAACAAAATTTTTAGATCTAAGAAGATCTGGAAAAAAAAATGAAAGTAAAATTATATCTAAAATTTTAAAAGATATTAAGAATAATAAAAATAAAAGTCTTTTAAAATATGAGAAAAAATTTAGTAAAAATAGTCAAATTAAGCCAAGTAATAAGCAAATTAATAAAGCAATTAAATCTTTGGACCCTAAGATTAAAAGAGCTATAGATTTTGCTTACAAACGGATACACAAATTTCATTCTTTACAAAAAACTATAGATATCTTTTATAAAGATAATCTAAATAATAAAATTGAGTATAAATTTTTACCAATTCAATCGGTTGGTATTTATGTCCCAGCAAACTTACCATCAACACTATTGATGAATGCTATACCAGCAAAAATTGCAGGTGTTAAAAGAATTGTACTAGCAAATCCAAAAAATAATGGAAAATTAAATCCTGCAGTTTTATATGCAGCAAAAAAATTAGGAATTAATGAAATTTATTCAATGGGAGGCGCACAAGCCATAGGTAGTTTGGCTTATATTCAAAAAGTAAATAAAATCGTTGGACCGGGTAATATCTTTGTTGCTGGAGCTAAAAGGCAGGTCTTTGGAGATGTAGGTATTGAAGGAATGATTGCCGGCCCGTCTGAAATAACAATATTAGCAGATAGCAAAACTAATTTAAATGAAGTTACTACATCTATGATTGGGCAAGCAGAACATGACTCAAATTCTCAATGTATATTGATCACTAAAAATTCTAATATGATCAACAAATTTAAGAAAGATTTAGAATTAAAATTAAAAGATTTACCAAGAAAAAATATTGCATCTAAAAGCATTAAAAATAATGGACTTATTCTAAAAGTATATAATGATAGACAAATTATTGATGCAATTAATGAGATAGCTCCTGAACACTTAGAAATAAATGTAAGCAATTATAAAAAGTATAAGGATAAAATTTTTAATGCTGGAAGTATTTGTATAGGAAAATATTCTCCTATGGCATTAAGCGACTATGCTGTTGGGACAAATCATGTATTACCAACTAATTCGTCATCTAAATTTTCGTCAGGCTTAAGTTTAAGTGAATTTTATAAAAAAATTAGCCTTATAACTCTTTCAAAAAAAGGTGTTGAGAAAATAGGAGAATACGCTACACATCTCGCTGAGTATGAAGAATTAAAAGGTCATGCTTTGAGTATAAAATCTAGAATAAATAAGGAGTAACAAAATTTGTCGAAACAAGATTTATTGGAATTTAAAGGTAAAGTAATCGATTTATTACCTAACGCCATGTTCCGAGTAAAGCTTGAAAATAATCATATTGTTACAGCTCATACAGCTGGAAAGTTAAGGAAGAATAGGATTCGAGTTCTTCAAGGTGATAATGTAACAGTGGAAGTAACACCTTATGATTTGACAAAAGGAAGAATTATTTTTAGGTTTTAACTAATGGCTTCGTAGCTCAGTTGGTAGAGCAGAGCCCTGAAAAGGCTTGTGTCGCTGGTTCGAGTCCCGCCGAAGCCACCATTTTAGAAATAAAACCTTGTAGCAAAAATGCTTGCATTCAATTTTAAAATCTAATAACTATCCCGCTAGCTGAAGTTTAGCTAAGTTTAATATAATAAAGAAAGAGTAAAAAAAAAGTATGAGTACATTAAAAGGAAAAGTAAAGTGGTTCAACGGTAAGAAGGGCTACGGTTTTATAGAAAGAGAAGACGGAGAAAAAGATTGTTTCGTTCATGCAAGCGCAGTTCGTGAAGCTGGACTTCGTTTTTTGAATGAGAACGACGCTGTAGAATTTGAAATTCAGGATGGAGATAAAGGTCCTAGCGCTGTAAATTTAAAGAAAACATCTTAAAATTTATTTCATTTAAAATTTTGTATAGGAATAAAAGTAGGTAAACCCTATGAATATTCCTATACAATACATACTTGCATTTTAGGTCTAAAATGCTATTTAACCCCATGATTAAAAATAGTAAAATTTTCGTTTCTCACATAAGACATCATTTTCATGCTGGCTTGCAGCTAGCTATTTAACTATTTATAAATTTAAATTTAACTCTAATTAGTATAAAACAACAACAGGCCCTGGTGGTGAAATGGTTATCACGAAAGTTTGTGGAACTTTAGTTTTTGGTTCAATTCCAAGCCAGGGTACCAAAAAATGAATAAAGAAAATAAATTAATACCTGGGTTGCCCTCAGGATTTGAAGATCGTTGGGATAAGAAACTTCTTCTCAAAAAAAAGCTGTTATCAGTAATTGAGAGTAATTTTATAAAGTTTGGTGCAGAACCACTTGAAACACCATCCTTCGAAATAAGTGAAAATATAGGATCTTTTCTAGCAGAAGATGAAGCTAATCCTATGTCTGATGTATTTTCATTTAAAGATGGAGATAAAAGTATTACTCTTCGATATGACTTATCTAGTCCTCTAGCAAGATTTGTTGCACAAAATAATCAAGATTTGCCCTCAATTTATAAAAGGTATGCTATTCAAAATGTATTTCGTAACGAAAAGGCAGGCAATGGAAGATATAGAGAATTTTTACAGGCAGATTTTGATATTGTTGGAAATGTTAATTCATCTCAAGCTAACGCTGAACTTTGTGATTTAATTTCAGCAACACTTTTAGAATGTGGATTAAAGAAAGATCAGTTTACAATCAATGTAAGTAACAGAAAAATAGTTCAAGGTTTACTAGATGAATTACAAATTACTGAGAAAAAACAATTAAAAGTTATTAGGGCAATTGATAAACTTGATAAGCCTGGATTTGGAATAAAAGGTGTAGAGGACCTTTTAAGAAAGGAAAGAAAAGATACTAGTGGCGCTATTACAAAAGGTGCAGATTTAAATGATAAGCAGGTTTCTAAAATATTAGACTATTTAAAAATTAAAGATTTAAATGAACTGAAACAAAATTTAAAAAACTCACTATCACAAGAAGGAGTCAAGGAATTAGAAGACTTTTTTGAGGTCCTTGGATATAAATCAAACTTAGATCAAGTCAAAACCAACTTCACAATTGTCAGAGGCTTGGCGTATTATTCTGATTTTATCGTTGAAACTAATTTAAATTTTAAAGTTACAAATAATAAAGGTAAAGAGGTAGATATTGGAAGTGTCTGTTCGGGTGGAGCTTATGCAAAACTTATTTCAAGGTTTAAAGGAGTTGATATTCCAGGTACAGGTATAAGTTTTGGAGTAGATAGGCTTTTGTTTGCATTAATGCAATTAGATCAGTTTCAATTAGACGAACAAAAACCAGTTTTGGTATGTGTAATGGATCAAAAATATTTAAAAAACTATTATGAAATTTTAGGCCTTTTAAGACAAAACAATATTAATTCAGAAATATTTTTAGATACTAAAAAAAATCTTGGCAAACAACTTACTTTCGCAAACAAACGCAAATTACCAGTTGCAATAATCTGTGG
Organism: uncultured Pelagibacteraceae bacterium; assembly: GCA_902608845.1. Lineage (GTDB taxonomy): Bacteria > Pseudomonadota > Alphaproteobacteria > Pelagibacterales > Pelagibacteraceae > Pelagibacter. The sequence continues at coordinate 304 of CACLPR010000028.1, read as the reverse complement.
AGAAAATGAATTTAAAGATAATACAGTGACCATTAAAAATTTAAAGGGTGTAAAGGGTGAGAACAACAAAACAATTCCCATGAAAGATTTAATCGATGAAGTCAAAAAACTTATCTGAAAATATACTTAAATCTTTAAAATCAAGTGGATTTGATTATATAGATTTAGATACAGTAATTCCAACCAATCTAATTCTAGAGAGATCTGGAGAGTCAGTTAGAAGTTTAATTTTTTCATTTATGGATCAGAATGGAAAGGAAATTTGTTTAAGACCTGACTTAACCATTGCTTCATGCATCAAATA
>CACLPR010000027.1 GCA_902608845.1 uncultured Pelagibacteraceae bacterium | reverse complement strand
AGATTTTATAAATAATAACAATGAACTTTTAAATAACATAAAGACTCTTCAAAGAAAGATTGAAAAAAAAATAATCTTAACTGGATATCAAAATAAATTTGATTATTACAATTTTCTTAAAAATTCAATTTCTTATTTTGATTTAATTAGTAATAAAAAAAATATTAAAGAAAATACTGATATTTTATTGTTAGATAATCTGGATATCCATTTATTTGAAAGATTTATTAAAAATTCATTTATGAATATCAGCTGTCATTCTGGTTTTGTGGTTCAAGTTTGTGGTGCAAATAATGGAAAGATAATAGATATTATTCACGAAAGAGATCAAGATTGGTATAAATGCTGGGTTCCATCAATGATTACTTATAATGTTGCTTTAAAATCAACCATAAAGAATGGTCCAAACGATATTAATAATATCTTTAGTAGTATTTACGGAATATTAAATAATTAAAATTATGAGATATTTAATTTTTAGAACTGACCGTATTGGTGATTTTCTACTTACTTGCATACTTATAAAAAATATTAAATCTAATGATCCAAATAGCTTCATTACCATTGTCTGTTCAAACAAAAACTATGATTATATATCTAAATATAAAAATATTGATCAAATTATTATTTATAAAAAAAATATATTGTCTTATTTTTTTAATTTTTTAAAACTTTTTAAAAAAAAATTTGATTATTCGATAATCCACGATGACAAGGATAGATCTAAAATTTTAAATTCTTTAATTAAGAAAGATAGGACAATTTTAATTGATAAAAATGCGAAAAAAACAAAAATTGATATTATTAAAAACATTATTGCCGACATAGGTTTTAATTATTCTGAAAATGATTTAGATATTCTATACATTAAAGACGATCTATTAGACAAATCAAAAGGAGACTACGTAGTATTTCACTTTGATGAAAAATGGTCAATTAAGACATATGTTTCAAATTACACAAATATCGAACCAAGTCTAGATGAACTTATTAAATTTATTGAACAATTGCAGCAAAAACTTAAACTGAAAATATTAATTACCACAGGTAGCAAAACACCTGATAATCTAGTAAAAATTTCCTCTTCTAACTATTTTAAAAATGTTGAGTTTTTATTTAATCAAAACTTTTTTGAACTAGAAAAAATAGTTTTTAATTCAAAATTGTTAATTTCTTGCCATGGAGCAGTTTCACATATTGCTGCTGCTAAAAATATAAGACAAATTGATATTGTAGATAAATCATATGATTACAGTGTATGGTCATCACACTTTAGAAATTATAATTATGTTTATAGAAAAAAATTTGTCTATTTGTCTGAAGACATATATAAAACATTATTGAAGTTATCGTTTTAATTTTTTTTTCATTTTCTAAATTATATTTTAATCTTATTTAGTGCATTATTTTTAAATATATTTGCCTCCCTAATATATCTTCTAACCATTTGAGTTGTCTTATGTCCTGTCATCGCCATTATACTTCTTTCATCAGCACCTGACTCAGCGGCTACTGTTGCAAAACCTGATCGTAGACTATGACCTGAAAAATTTTTATTTTCTACACCTGCTAAATTTAAATATTTCTTAATTAACAAAACGACAGATTGATCTGTTAATCTTTTATCTGTTAATGATGATCCTTTAGAAAATCTTCTAAAAATAGGTCCAGACTGAATTTTTGATATTTCTAACCATTTTTTTAAATTTTTAACTGGACAGTAAATTTCACTAGTGAAGTAGGGCAGTCCTTTTGACATTCCTTCTCCAAATTGGTCCGTTTTTGATTTTTTTATAGTTATCTTGAGTCCTTCTGGAACAAATTCTAAATCCTCATGATCAATTGAAATGATTTCGGATCTTCTAAAGCCTCCTCCAAAGCCAATTAAGATTATTGATTTGTCTCTAATTTTTTTTATTTCGTCAGTTTTTTGTTCATTTATTACATTAATAATTTGTTTTAAATGGCTGATTAATATGGGTTTTTTACCTTTTTGAATACTTCCTTTAACCCTTCTTATTCCCATTAAATTTTCAACAATGATAGGATGTTTGGTGTCTAGATAATGCCCTTTAAGCCTATGAACCATGCTTATTGATACTAATCTTCGTCTTAAAGTGCTTATTTTAGAGTTTTTAGAGAGATGAGTCAGGTACAAGGATACTATTTTTGGCTCTGTTGGTAATGAATTTAGTCCATGTTTTGCACAAAAAGCTCCGAAGTCCTTAAAGTCTGATTTATAAGCTCTTAAAGTATTATTTGCCTTTGAGCTTTTAAGGTTATTTAAAGTTGCCTCATGAAGCGATTTTAGATCTGTACTTAGTTCATTCATATAATTACTAATGATAACAATTAATTATCAATAGTAATAATATAACTCATTTAACAAGTCAAGCATTTAATGTAGAAGAATATTTATGCCTAAATATGTCTTAATTGGACTAATTGTTGTTATTGGAACATTCCTTATAATGAATTATTGGCCAAAACTAAAAGAACAAACAAAAAATCGAATATTAATGGTTATTTTTGGCATTTTTTTTATAAGCATATTTGTTTTATTATTTTTATTAATGTTTTGAGGTTATTTGATAGATATAATTAGTATTTTAGTTGCTGGGATATTTTCTTGCATAATTCTCGATATTCTAGGTTATTTACTCAAATTAATGGGTATTCCAGAACCATCTTGGGGCATTGTTGGAAGATGGACTTATTATATGCTTAAAAATGGTACTTTTTACAACCCAAATATTGTTCAAATGCCAAATTTTAGATATGAGGTCGTGCTTGGCTGGATTTTTCACTATTATGTATCGATTTGTTGGGCTGTAATCTATTATTTTTGTTTTTTAATGGTAGGTCTAAAAATGACATATTTTTCAGGCTTTATATTTGGAGCTCTAACAACACTAGCTCCATTACTGATATTTTTACCATTTACAGGTCAGGGCGTGTTTGCAAATAAGACTGAAATACCAATTAAAACATCAATTATGTTTCTAATCAGACACTCAATTTACGGAATTGCGATGTATGAGGGTTTTAGATGGTTTACTTAAAGCTTTAGATTAAGTTATCCCCACTATTCATCCCTGTTAAAAACTCAGTATATTCAACGATAAAGTGATACATACAACCTACTCTATCTGATATTGTTTAAAATGAATTAAGAGGCAACTCTTAACTGACCAGCTGGGGAAAAACCGAGAGGTTCAAGCCCAGAGGGCAGAAAGCTCTGCAGAGTAGCGCTAAAATTGCAGGGTGGACGGCATGGCGGTAGCGCATACAACGACGTGCCAAAAACTACTGTTCTTTGTATCTGAAAAGGTACAAGGAAACAGGGTTTTTTTCCTATATATGATCCTAAAAGGCACAAAATTTCAGATAAAAGTTTGGAAATATTTAAGATCAATTCCTAAAGGCCATGTAAGGACCTATTCTCAGGTAGCAAAAGCAATTAATAAGCCAAAAGCAGTAAGAGCTGTAGCAAATGCCATAGGAAAAAATCCTTATGCTCCCAAAATACCTTGTCACCGGGTAATAAGATCAGATGGTTCTCTAGGTGGTTATTCGGGTAAAGGTGGAATAAATACAAAGAGAAAACTACTAAAATTAGAGGGTGTTTTGCTCTAAAAACTTTTAATACCAACGTTTTTTGATTAATATACAATATTTGGTATTTATTTTTTAATATCACCTATAAGTTGCACCATAAAATTACAAACACTTAAAATAGACCCTATTATGGGCTTTTAAACGGTATATTCGAATATTGCAGAGCTATTTCAAAATCAGTTTTTTTCTCCTAAAAATTTAATTATAATTTTTTAAACAGACTTTAATAATATGTCTTTGAAACTTGTAATTATCAAAATAATGGCATATTTGCTTGTTTTTTAAGTTATTTATCACCAAGTTTTAGTAATTCTAATTTCATTTATAAACTGGTATTTATTCCCCACTCTATTCTCATCCGATCTTACCTAATTAGGAAAAAATTATAAATTAATTCAATAAAAAAAGACTTTTTTTAAGATATTAATTATTAAGATAAAAAAATGAAAAATATTAAATAATTAAATTTATTTAAAAAAACATTTAATTACAAATATATATAATATAAACTTAAAGTATTACATTAATATATTAGTAAGTGTTACTTACCTAAATAAAGTCTTGATAGATAATACTCTCTCCTAGATATATAAATACCACAAAGGACTATTAAAGAAAGACCTAAATATGTCCAACTATCTGGCAATTCTTGAAATATATAATAACTAAGTAAAATATTTGTGATAATTTCAGTATAGCCAAGTGGAGCTAATTTAGAAGCATCAGCATATTTGAGAGACAAAATGATAAAAAGATGGGCAATAGCTGCTATGAAGCCAATTAAAGCCATCATAATCCACTGACTATTTGATGGCTGTATCCAGACTCCGGGCATAAATAAAGACATGACAATAGTCCCTACTGTGCCAGCAAATAATAAAGTTAATAGAGAGTTATCAGAGGAACTTAATTTTCTTGTAATAATTAAATAAAAACCATAGCAAATACCATTGCCCAGGGCTGCTAATGTAGCCAAATTAATCTCTATAAATCCAGGTCTAATAACAATTAAGGTACCAATAAAACCCATGGATACTGCTGTCCACCTCCTTAAGCCTACTTTTTCGTTTAAAAAAAAGGGGGACATTGCAGTTACACAAATTGGGGCAACAAATGCTAGAGTTAAGGCCTTGGGTAAAGAAATCTCAGATATAGCAAAAAAAAATAAATATGTTGAAAATACAAAAATCAATCCTCTTATCAATTGAAGCATAGGTTTTTTACTCCAAACCATGGATTTTCTATCAAAAAAAAGCATTATTGAGAGTGCAAAGACAACTGTAAAAAAATATCTAGCCCAAGTAATTTGCAAAACATCCATAGATGAACTTAAATATTTTGCCAAAGCATCCATAAATGGAACAATCATCCAAGCTGATGCATTGAGAATAACAGCCTTCATATGAAAATCTTATCTCTTAATTAAAGTATTTTAAAGCAAAGAATACTGTTATAGGTACAGTTACAAGAGACATTAAAGTTGAAACAACTATTGTACTAGATATGTTATCAACAATTTCCTTAGGCGAATACATTGAGGCAACAAGATAACAAAGTATAGCACTTGGCATAGATGATTGAATTAAAAGAACACCAGCAGCAAACCCAGATAGGTTAAAAAAAGAGATCAGCGAAAAGCCAATTAGTGGCCCTATAATAACTCTTCCGGTAGATGTAATTAAAGCATCCTTAAAAGAAAAAACTTTCATTTGTGTTAATGAAACACCTAAAGACATTAAAATCATTACTATCATTCCATAAGCAAGAAGCATAACAGTATTCAATACAAATATTGGCAAAGGTATCTCGTAATATAGAAAAATAATGGTAGCAATTATTGCATAAAATGATGGACTTTTTATTATAACCTTTAGATCAAATTCACGTTTAGCTAAAAAAATATTAAGAGTAAAATGAAGAAGAACGACCAAAGAAGATATAGCTGCCGCAATACCCATACCCAATTTACCATATGCAAACAAGCATATTGGAATACCCATATTGCCTGTATTAGGTAAAAAAAATGTTGGCAGTTCTCTCAAATAATCTTTCTTCATCAAAATTAAAAAAATTAGCCCAACAATTAAAAAAGAGGATAAAAGAATTACTGCATATAAAAAATACTCTGAAAACATTGCAAAAGTTACACCACTTGCCGAAATAGAGAATATTACTATGGATGGCGTTCCAAAATTAGCAGAATAAGTAGTTATAAATGATGTATCAAAATTTGGATTTTTTTTACCTAAAAAATATCCGATACCAACTATAAAAAAAACTGGAAAAAGAACTTCAAATAATTTTATATAAAGTTCCATTAAAATAATCGAATAAGAACAGGATTTTTAATAATATTTTTATTTGATTTAAATGATTTAATACATCTTTGAGCGTCTAATTCATTTGCATTATGAGTAATAAGAACAATCGAAGCTGTCTTACTTTTATGATCAGGTATTTGTATTAATCTTTGAATAGAAATTTTATACTTCGCCAGAATCTTTGTTAAAGACGATAAAACGCCTGGTTTATCCTTAACTTCTAATCTTAAATAAAGAGAATTTGAAGATTGGTCTTTATTAAATATTTTAGGTTTTAATCTTTTATTTTTAGATATACCAAAAGGATATTTTATGTTTCCTCTCAATATAGATAATAAATCAGACATCACAGCAGAGGATGTTGGTCCTGGTCCAGCCCCCTCCCCCTGCAATACAGATTCTCCAATAGGTGAACCATTTAATATAACAGCATTCATTACACCATCTACATTTCCTATATAAGAATCTTTTTTAACTAAACATGGATGAACTCTTTCAAAAATACTATTATTTATAATCTCAGTTATACCTAACAATTTTATTCTAAAATCTAACTGATGAGCAATTTTAATATCTGCATAATCGATGTTTTCAATACCTTCCATTAAACATTCAGATTTTGAAATTTTCTTATTGAAAGCTAATGATGTCAAAATTTTTATTTTAGCTAACGCATCATAACCGTTAAGATCTAATTTTGGATTTCCAGGTTCAGCATAACCTAGTTTCTGTGCCATCTTCAGAACATTTTTGAAACTATCTTTAGTCCTTTCCATTTCTGACATGATGTAGTTACAAGTACCGTTAAGTATGCCATAAACTTTTGTGATTTTATTTGTAGCCAAACCTTCTTTAATTGTTCTTATTATAGGAATACCACCTGCAACAGATGCCTCAAATTCTAAATTAACTTTATTTATT
>CACLPR010000026.1 GCA_902608845.1 uncultured Pelagibacteraceae bacterium | reverse complement strand
TAAAATTATTAATAACAAGTTTATTAATAGAATAACTAGACTTTATGTTGATGGACAGATTGATATTGATCAAGCAGTAGATATGATCAATCAAAAACTCTCTCAATTTTAATCTAATAATTTAAATTTAAATAAAAGCGGATAATATGTATTATCCGCTTTTATTATGAGTGATACACTTTCAAAAATAGAAAAAAGAACTGCATATATATTAATATTACCTGCAGTTTTCCTTGTTTTTTCAATTATCTTATTTCCAATATTTGCAAATGTATGGATAAGTTTTAAAGAGGTTGGATTAAAAGATATAAGGATCCCTGAACCTAGAGCAAAAAAAATTGTTAAATCCATCAAAGATAATCCAGATCAATTAAAGGTTATTTATAAACTTAGAAATAGTTCATTAATTTTAGAAATAAGGGACGTTAAATTTCAAGATAAATTACCTAAGAATATTAAGCCAATAAATTTAGATGAAAGATGCAGGGTTAAATCAAATAAAATTTATTGTGATTTTGGAAATTGGGAGGCTAAATACAAGGAAAATTTTCAAATATTATTAAAGAGTTCTGATGGCAAACAAATAAACAAAAAAGAATTAAAAACTATTAAACCAAAATTAACAGGTAAATCAGATAATATTTTATTAAATACTAATTTTACATTAAAGAATTTTAAAAAGGTATTTTTTCAAAATGAATTTTTTGATTTATTATCAACTACTTTTTACTATACTTTTTTTGGCACAATCGGTTCGATTGTATTTGGAATACTCACTGCTCAACTTGTGAACCAGAAGTTTTTTGGAAGAACATTTATGAGAAGTGTTTTACTTTTTCCATACGTGGGCCCTGTTGTTGCTCTAGCCTATACTTGGGAGTTATTATTAGATCCTTACAGTGGAACTTTAAATAATCTATTGATGAATTTTCAAGTCATACAAGAGCCCTTAAATTTATTGGGTCAAAAATATTTAACGATAAATTTTTTTGGTTTTGATCTTAAATTACGATTAGCATTAACAACTGTAATTATTTTTGAAATTTGGAGATACTTTCCATTAGCTTTCTTATTTATATTAGCTCGACTTCAAGCAGTACCTAAAGAATTATATGAGGCAGCGGAAGTGGATGGCGCTGGTCCTTTACAAAAATTTATTAGTATCACTCTTCCACAAATAACAGCTGTGATATCTATTCTCTTTATGATTAGGTTTATTTGGAACTTTAATAAATTCGAGGATATTTTTTTATTAACAGGAGGTGCATCTGGAACTAGAACTTTGCCAATAAATGTTTATGAGCAAGGATTTACTATTTCCGATATTGGTATGGGGTCAGCAGTATCAATTGTAATAGTTGCTTTACTGCTATTATTTATGTTCGTTTACTTTAAATTAATAGGTAAGAGGGCCGATGAAAACTAAAAATTTAATATACTACGCATTAATATCCTCTATATTTTTGTTTTCTTTGGTCTCTATTTGGAAAATTTTAGTAACTTTGCAAGGAGTTGAGTTAAAAAATTTTAATTTTGAAATAATTATTACTTTAGGTATCGCTATTAGTCTTTTAAATTTAATTATAGGTGAAAAGTTAAATTATTTAATAAAATCAACTTTATTTGCCTTTATATTTACCTTTGTAGATGGATACATAGTTCAGGTAATGCCCGTTTGGTATAATATTGGAATATTTGCAATATTGATATTTTTCACATTAAAAATTAATAAATATAGTCAAAAATATTTAGCATCTGAGCATTCATCACAAATAGTAATATTTGATTTTTTAACTCTCTTTGGAATTGTTTTATTCTCATTTGTCATTTTATTTCCATTTTATATGATGTTGATAACAAGCTTTAAAACTCAAGCTGCTTTGCTAATTAATCCTTTAGATTTTAGTATAAATTTTAAGCAAGATTTTAAAGAATTATTTAAGTCATACTTTGTGATATTTGATACTTACAAATTTGGTAGATATATACTAATAAGCACATTTGTTTCAGTTGGGACAGTGATAGTTACTTTACTATTCGCAATACCAGCTGCTTATGCTGTAGCAAGATTAAACTTCTTTGGAAAAAACTTTCTGTCGACTTCAATTTTAATTATTTATATGTTTCCTGCTATAGTATTAGTTATTCCTTTGTATACTGTTTTTAGTCAACTAGGTTTAAGAAACTCGGTAGGTGGTTTATTAATTGTTTATACAGCAACTACTTTGCCAGTTGCAATTTACATGTTACAAGGTTATTTTAGAAGTATTCCTAAAGAATTAGAAGAAGCAGCAATCATGGACAAATTAAATTGGTTTGGCATAATTATAAAAATAATTTTACCATTAAGCATACCTGCAATCTCTTCAGTTGCTTTATACGTCTTTATGATTGCGTGGAATGAGTTTTTATTTTCTTTGATGTTCTTGGATAATCCGAACTCATTTACCTTATCAAGGGCAATACAATACCTTAGCGGTGATGCTGAAACACCAAGACAATATCTTATGGCTGGGTCGGTAGTTGTAACAATACCGGTATTATTAATTTTTGTATACTTTGAAAAATATTTAGTTAGCGGTCTTACTGCAGGAAGTGTAAAAGGTTAGTGGAAGATTTTATCAAATCAGCTAAGAAAGTTTTATTAAATAATAAAAAAAAAGGCTATACATTACCAACCAATAACAAATTGTACCCAGCACAATGGAATTGGGACTCAGGTTTCATTGCTTTAGGGTATTCGCATTTTAAACTAAAATATGCTCTAGATGAAATAAAGACATTAATAAGAGGCCAATGGAAAGATGGAATGATACCTCATATTTTGTTTCACGATTTAAATACCAACTATTATCCAAACCATTCTGTATGGGCTTGTGGAAATAAAATTCACTCATCTGGTATTACCCAGCCACCAATTCTTGCAATTATTTTAAAACTAATTTTAGATAAAAAAAAAATTAATAATAAAGATAGAGCTGAATTTAAAAAAATAGCTAAAGGAATATTAAAATACCACAAATGGTTAATTAAATTTAGAGACCCAAATAATACTGGATTAGTCTCAATTTTGCATCCTTGGGAAAGTGGCTACGATAATTCACCATTGTGGGATAAACCTATGAGTAAAGTAAAAGTCCCAAAAAACTTAAAATACAAAAGGGGAGATAACAAAGTTATCAATCCTGAATATAGGCCATTGGATATTGATTATGATAGATACGTAACTATCAAAAATCATTTGAGAAAAAATAATTATAATCCAAAAAAGCTTTATAAAGCTTCGTTATTCAATGTAGTTGATGTTGGTTTTAACTCTATATTTTTACGAGCAAATAAAGATCTTCTTAAATTATTAAATATATTTAATTTACAAAGTACTGAATTAGAATCTTATATATTAAGATCTGAAAATAAAATTGTAAAATTATATAATCAGAAAAAAAATATATTTTTCGACATCGATTTAAAAAATAAAAAAAAAATAAACATTCCATCTATTACTCATTATTTTATTTTATTTGCAGATTTAAAAGATAAAGTATTAAATAATAAAATTATTAAAAATTTAAAAAAACACAGTTCTAAAGAAAAATATTTATTATCAAGTGTAAAATCAAATCACCAAAAATTTGAAGAAAAAAGATATTGGAGAGGTCCAGTCTGGATTAATTGTAATTGGATAATATATCAAGGATTAAAAAATAAGAATATTAAATTTGCTAAACAAATAAAAAGAAAAACTATTAATTTAGTAAAGCACAAAGGGTTTAATGAATACTTTAGTTGCAAAACTGGTAAAGGGTTTGGTGCTACAAATTTTTCTTGGACTGCAGCATTATTTTTAGACTTAATACTAGAAAATAAAAATGACTAATTACAATTGGAATTACCCCACAACTGTTTGGGTAGGCAAAGATAGAGCTAAAGATCTAGAAAAAGCTTGTGTTGAAATTAAAACTTTAAAACCATTATTAGTAACAGACAAAGACTTAATCAATTTAGAATTCATAAAAGATTTAGTAAATGATTTAGAAAAGAAATTTAAATTATCTACTTTTTCTAATTTCTCAGGAAACCCTACAGGAGATAATGTCGATGAAGGTGTTGAAGTTTTCAAAAAAAATAGTTGCGATAGTGTAGTAGCTATTGGAGGCGGAAGTGCGTTAGACGTCGGCAAAGCCATAGCTTTTATGTCTGGACAATCAAGACCAATTTGGGATTTTGAGGATATTGGTGATTATTGGAAAAGGGCAGATGAAAAAAATATCTCTCCAATAATTGCAATTCCAACAACTGCTGGAACTGGGTCAGAAACAGGCAGAGCATCAGCAATAATTAATTCAAAAACTGGAATAAAAAAAATAATTTTCCACCCAAAATTTTTACCATCTATTGTAATATTAGACCCAATTCTTACTAAAGAACTTTCTCCCCGTTTAACAGGAGCTACAGGAATGGACGCATTAGCACACAATTTAGAGGCATTTTGTGCTCCTGGTTTTCACCCCATGGCTGATGGAATAGCGATTGAAGGTATGAAGTTAATAAAAAAATCACTTTTAAAAGCTGTAAAAAATGGAAGTGATTTGGATGCAAGATCTGATTTGTTAGCTGCAGCCAGTATGGGATCTACTGCATTTCAAAAAGGTTTAGGAGCCATTCATTCACTAAGTCATCCTCTTAATGCTCAATTTAATCTTCATCACGGATTGTCTAATGCAATATTTATGCCATATGTTTTAAGTTTTAATAAAGAAAATATTGAGGAAAGAATTATTTCTATTTGTGATTACCTTAACTTAAATAAAAGTTTTGATGCTTTTCTAGAATGGATACTAGAGCTAAGAAAAGAATTGAATATTCCACATAAACTATCAGATGTAATAGAAACAAATAAAATGAATTTAAATGATTTATCAAAGATGGCTCTTGATGATCCATCAACTTCCTCAAACCCAAAAAAATTGAGTATAAATGATATGAAAGTTATGTATGAGCATAGTATTTCAGGAGAATTATTTTGATGAAAAAAATTTTAATAGTTGAGGGAAATTTAAGAGAAGAGAATCAGAGTTTTACTGATGGTGGAATTAAAACACATACCGAAAGTTTAAAAGATAGCATAGCTTATTTTATTGATAAAATTGAAATAGATGTTGTAAATCCCTCATCAGATAAAAATATTTCTGACAAAGTAACAGATCTCGATAAATATGATGGACTAATATGGGGTGGAAGTAGTCTGAATATTTATAATGACACCATTGAAATAAGAAGACAGATCGAATTTATGAGAGAGTGTCAAAAAAAAATTAAAAAAATATTAGCTATTTGCTGGGGACTCCAGGTTGCTGTGACAGTAGCAGGAGGACAGGTAAAGAGATGTACAAATGGATCTCACAGAGGCATAGCACTTAATATTGAAATAAATAATGATGGATTGCAACATCCAATATATAAAAATAAAGGTAAATTTTTTAACACACCTGCTTTTAATTTTGATGAAGTTACAACATTGCCAAAAAATTCAAAATTGCTAGCCTCAAATCCTATAAATAGAGTTATGGGAGTAAATTTTCATTCTACAGCAAGTGATATATGGGGTATTCAATATCATCCTGAAATAACTTACGATAAAATGATAAGCCTTATACATTTTAGAAAAGAACGTCTTTTAAATAATAATGCTTTTGTGGATGAGCAAGAGATAAATAATCATGTAAGAATGATTGCAGAAGAAAATAAGATTACAAATAAAGATCTTAGAATGCGTGAACTTGAAAACTGGCTTAATTATCTTTTAAAATAGACCCTCTGTTTCACCTTTTTCATTAATACGAATTGAATCTGCGGCTGGCACTTTTGGCAATCCTGGCATTGTCATTATTGCACCGCATACAACAACAATAAATTCTGCTCCTGATGATAGTCTTACTTCTCTTATTGGTAATACATGACCCGAAGGTGCTCCTTTTAGATTTGGGTCAGTGGAAAAACTATATTGAGTTTTAGCAATACAAATTGGTAATGATTGATAACCTCTTTCCTCAAAAGCTTTTAATTGGTCTCTAATTTTAGTATCAGCAACAATCTCACTTGCTCTATAAAGTTCTTTGGCAATTGTTTCTATTTTTTTAAACAATGATGTTTTATCATCGTATAAAAATTTAAAATTATTATCTTTTTCACATAATCCAACCACATCATTTGCTAAATCAATCGCACCCTCTCCACCTTTTTCCCAATGCTTTGATATAGAGGCTTTAATACCTTTTTGTTCACAAAAATTAGTAACTTCATCAACTTCTTTATCAGTATCTAAAACAAAATGGTTTATAGCTACTGTTACAGGTAATCCAAATTTTTGAATATTTTCTATATGTCTTTCTAGGTTAACTAATCCTTTTTTTACTGCATGTACATTTTCATTTTTTAATTCGTCTTTTTTAATTCCTCCATGCATTTTTAAAGCTCTTATAGTTGCAACAATCACAACACAACTTGGCTTTAATCCTGATTTTCTACATTTAATGTCTAGAAATTTTTCTGCACCTAGATCAGCACCAAATCCAGCTTCTGTTACTACATAATCAGAAAGTTTTAATGCTGTTTTAGTTGCCAAAACAGAATTACATCCATGAGCAATATTTGCAAATGGTCCACCATGAATGATTGCAGGATTGTTTTCCAGAGTTTGTGTTACGTTCGGTCTAATAGCATCTTTTAACAATACAGTCATTGGACCGTGTGCATTTAAATCTTTTGCATATATCGGTTTTTTATCTCTAGTATAAGCAACAGTAATATTACCGATTCTATTTTCAAGATCATGCAAATTATTTGATAGACAAAAGATTGCCATTATTTCTGAAGCAACTGTAATATCAAAACCATCTTCTCTCGGAAATCCATTTGCAACGCCTCCAAGATTTATATTTATAGATCTCAAAGCTCGATCATTCATATCGAGAACTCTTTTCCAAACTATTCGTCTAACATCTATGTTTAATTTGTTTCCCCAATATATATGGTTATCTATTAATGCAGATAA
>CACLPR010000025.1 GCA_902608845.1 uncultured Pelagibacteraceae bacterium | reverse complement strand
AACGAATTGAGTATTTATCGGAAAAGCTAAGAATAGGTGAATTATTAAACAGTATTACCGGCGAACTTTCATCAGGTCAAAAAAATAGAGTAAGTTTAGCTAAAGCTTTGGTTAATGAACCAAAAGTTCTGCTACTTGATGAACCAACTGCTTCTTTAGATCCAGAAGTAGGAGATTTTGTTAGAACATTTTTAGAAGATTATAAAAAAGAAAAAAAAATTTCGATACTTTTAGCTTCTCATAATATGAATGAAGTCACACGCTTATGTAAATCTGTATTAATGATGAAAAATGGAGAAGTAATAGACCAAGGTAAACCTGAAGATTTAATTACAAAACATGGAAGAACAAATTTAGAGGAAGTTTTTTTAAAACTATCAAGGAGTAATAGTGAGTTTAACTAGAATATACGGTTTATTTTTAAGGCATTTTTATTTAATCACTAGGTCATTTCCTAGAATATTAGATCTAGTTTACTGGCCATCTATTCAAATTACATTATGGGGATTTATATCTAATTTTTTTGCAACTCACACAACTTATTACAATAATGCTGTTGGTGTAATTCTTACTTGTGCAATTCTTTATGATTTTTTGTTTAGAACAAGTATTGGTTTCAATATGCTTTTTTTAGAGGAAATTTGGAGTAGAAATTTTACTAATCTTTTCATAGCACCAATGAGAATTGGTGAGATTTTAACCTCACTTGTTATAACTGCTTTAATTAGGTCACTAATTGGTCTGGTTCCAGCAATTTTACTTACATCTCCATTGTTTGGAATTTCAATTTTAGATTTAGGAATATTTTTATTTTTTCTTTTTTTGAGTCTTTATATTTTTGGAATTACACTTGGTATTTTAGTTTCTTCAGGTTTGCTTAGATTTGGTCCATCATTTGAAAATATAGCATGGTCAACAATGTTTTTACTCGCACCCTTTGGATGCATTTATTATCCAATAGAAACTCTTCCAGAAATATTTCAAAAAATAGCTTATATACTTCCATTGGTTTACATATTTGAAGAAGCCAGAAATATTTTGATTAATCAAACAGTTAATATCGAAAATGTTTACTATGCATTTATATGGAATGCTTTTTATTTTTCTCTTTCAATTGCTTTGTTTTATTATTCTTTCAATGCTGCAAAAAATAAAGGGACTTTGATTAATATGGGTGAATAATGGTGCGCCCGCAAGGAGTCGAACCCTGAACCTCCAGAGCCGAAATCTGGCGCTCTATCCAGTTGAGCTACAAGCGCATATTGTATATTTATATCAATATGAAAAGTATTATAAATATAAAAGTTAAAAATAAAGAAAAAAATTTAAGAATAGACATTCTATTATCCAATCAGGATAACAAATTAAGTAGGTCAAGAGTAAAAAGTTTAATTTTAGAAAATAAATTAAAAATTAATAATATTATTATTAACGACCCCTCTAAGAAAATTAAATTGAATGATGAAATTTATTTTGATATTTCAGAACCGAAAAAAGAGACACTTGAACCATTTAAATATCCTCTTGATATTGTCCATGAAGATAAAGATCTAATAGTTATTAATAAATCCGCAGGAATTTCTATGCATCCTGGACCAGGAAATTATGACAATACAATTGTAAATGCATTGATAAATTATGATAACAAAAATTTATCAAATATTGGAAACGAACTAAGGCCTGGAATTGTACACAGGATTGACAAAGATACATCTGGATTAATAGTTATTGCCAAAAATAATATTTCACACGAAAATTTGTCGAAACAATTTTCTGATCATTCTATTACACGAGTTTATCAAGCTCTGGTTTGGGGTAAAATAAGACCTCAAAATGGAAAAATAGAGACTTTTATAACTCGAAGTTCAAGAAACAGACAAATGATGGAAGTTTCATCTAAGAAAGGCAAAAAGGCTGTGACTAATTATAAAACTTTAGAAATATTTGAAGATGAAAAAATTCCAACATTTAGTCTTGTTGAATGTAAACTAGAAACTGGAAGAACGCATCAAATACGAGTTCATTTATCATACAAAGGTAACAATATCTTAGGTGATAAAAAATATAAAAAAAAGTATAAAAAATTTGTAGGTATTGATAGTGAGCTTGAAGACAGTATAATCGGACTTAAAAGGCAATTTTTACATGCGAAAACTATTGGCTTTAATCATCCTAGTAATAATACTAGACTCAAATTTACATCAAATTTACCGACAGATTTAGAACAGATTTTAAAAAAACTAAGAAAAATCAAGTAATAAAATCATTGTAAAAATTTATTTATTTATTAAATAAATACTTCGAATGAATAAAAATACATACAACTTGCCGGCACTTTCAAATGAAGGAGGATTAGCTGCTTATCTCGCTCAGATTAAGAAATTTCCAATGCTTGCAGCTGAGGAAGAGTATATGTTGGCTAAAAATTGGCAATCAACTGGAAATGTGAAATCTGCAGAAAAACTTGTAACTAGCCATTTAAGATTAGTTGCAAAGATAGCAATGGGCTATAAAGGTTATGGTTTACCACTTAACGAGATGATATCTGAAGGTAATGTGGGATTAATGCAAGCAGTAAAAAAGTTTGAGCCAGAAAAAGGTTTTAGACTTGCAACTTATGCAATGTGGTGGATCAAAGCTTCAATACAAGAATATATATTGAGATCATGGAGTTTAGTAAAAATAGGAACAACAACCGCACAGAAAAAACTTTTTTTTAATTTAAAAAAAATTAAAAACCAAATAGCTCCTCGTTCAGAGGGAGACCTGAGAAAAGAACATGTTGAAGATATAGCTAAAAGACTATCTGTAAGTGAGAGTGAGGTCGTTTCTATGAATAGAAGACTTTCAGGTAAAGAACAATCTTTAAATGCTCCGATAGGCGAAGATGGGGATGAATGGCAAGATTGGGTAGTTGATAATGAAATGGATCATGAGTTAAAAATTGCTCAAAGTGATGAAATGGAACAGAGAAAAGATCTACTTCAAGATTCTATTAAAGTACTCAATGAAAGAGAGAGAAAGATTTTATACTCAAGAAGATTAACAGACGAACCTATTACTTTAGATGAGCTAAGCAAAAAGTATAAAATAAGTAGAGAAAGAGTAAGACAAATAGAAAATAAAGCTTTTGAAAAACTACAAAAGCATATGCTTAATTCTGCTAAATCAAAAAACTTATTACCAGCAAATTAAAGATTGAAAGGATCTTGTATTAAGATTGTATCATTTCTCTCAGGACTAGTTGAAATACTTGAAATTCTAGTCTCAATAAACTTTTCTAATTCTTTTATATAATTTTTTGCACTTTCTGGTAATTCATCAAATTTTTTAATACCTACTGTTGAAGATTTCCAACCCTTAAAGGATTTATATATTGGTTTAACCATAAATTGGTCGTCAACCGATGCTGGAAGGTAATCATATTTCTTTCCATTTATTTCATAAGCAATGCACATTTTAATTTCATCTAGTTCGTCTAGTACATCAAGTTTGGTTAGTGCAATTCCATCAATTCCTGAAATTTTTAGGGTTTGTCTTACAAGCACCCCATCAAACCAACCACATCTTCTTTTTCGACTCGTAACAGTTCCAAATTCTTTTCCTCTTGTTCCAAGTAAGTCGCCTATCTCATCTGTTAGTTCTGTTGGAAAAGGGCCCTCACCAACTCTTGTGGTATATGCTTTTGTAATGCCTAAAACATAGTTAATGGAGTTTATGCCACAGCCTGAGCCGGTCGCAGCAGAGGAAGCGACAGTATTAGAGGAAGTTACAAATGGATAAGTCCCATGATCAACATCTAAAAGAACTCCTTGAGCTCCCTCAAATAATATTTTTTTGTTTTGAGATTTAAATTCATCTATTTTTTTCCATACTGGCTGTGAAAATTTAAGTATTTGTGGTGCAATATTTAAAAGATTTTTTTTTAACTGCTCTTTTTTAAATTCAGTTTTTCTTAAACCTTTTCTTATGGCATTATGATGACTTAATACTTCGTCTAATCTTTTATCTAAATTATTTTCTGATGCCAAATCCATTACTCTTATTGATCTTCTGCCAATCTTATCTTCATACGCTGGTCCTATTCCTCTTCTTGTAGTTCCTATTTTTGATTTTCCTGCTGCATCTTCTCTAATCTCATCCATTTCTTTATGAAAAGGTAAGATAAGAGTGGCTGCTTCAGATAAAATTAAATTATCAGGATTAACTTCTATGCCTTTAGATTTAATTTCATCAATCTCATCTAAAAGTGCCCATGGATCAACCACTACGCCATTTCCAATAATTGATATTTTATTTTTTCTAACTATTCCTGATGGTAACAGTCTTAATTTGTAAACTATACTATCTATAACAAGAGTGTGGCCAGCATTATGCCCACCTTGAAATCTTACAATTACGTCAGCCTCACTTGATAGCCAATCAACAATTTTACCTTTTCCTTCATCTCCCCATTGCGATCCGACTACAACAACATTTTTCATCTAAAATTTTTTTTAATTTGTATACTATTTAAATGG
Source organism: uncultured Pelagibacteraceae bacterium (assembly GCA_902608845.1). GTDB lineage: Bacteria > Pseudomonadota > Alphaproteobacteria > Pelagibacterales > Pelagibacteraceae > Pelagibacter. The sequence goes on along the minus strand of CACLPR010000025.1, from coordinate 2,604 downwards.
TTTACAGGACCGTGACCTTTCCCTAAATTTGGTTGTGTTCTTAATGAATGATTTACATATTTAATTGCCATTTCACAAGATTTCTTTAAAGTTTTTCCACATGAAAAGTAGGTAGTTATAGCGCTAGAAAGAGTGCAACCAGTACCATGGCTATTTTTTGTATTTATTTTCTTATTTTTAAAGATTGTGATTTCTTTTTTATTAATAAATACGTCTTGAATATTTTTATAATTTAAATGACCTCCTTTAATAAGGACATTTTTTGCACCCAATTTTATTAAATGGTTACCTGCTGAAATTACATCCTGGATAGTTGATATTTTTGAATTAGTTAAGACTTCTGCCTCAGGTATATTTGGTGTGATTAAATCTGCTTCAGATAAAAGTTTTTTTTTTAAAATTTTAATAGCCGGGTCATTTATTAATTTTCTTCCACCCTTTGCAACCATCACAGGATCTAATATTATTTTTTTTGCTTTTATCTTTTTTAACGATTTAATTACTGAATTTATAACCTCTTTTGAATGAAGCATTCCTATTTTAATAGCGTCTGGATTTATATCTTTTGCTGTAAATTCAATTTGATTAGAAATTTCTTTACTATTCACAGGAATAATTGATTTAACACCTAATGTATTTTGTGATGTTATAGCAGTTATAGCAGTCATAGCATATGAGCCAAGTGATGTGACAGTTTTAATGTCTGCTTGTATACCTGCGCCGCCAGAAGAGTCTGAACCAGCAATAATTAAAATTTTAGATTTTATTTTCAAGTTATATAATTGATTTTTTTACAATATTTACACATTTTGAAAGCATAGTTTTATCTTCAGTTTCACACATTATTCTCACTACTGGTTCTGTTCCAGATTTTCTTATTAACATTCTACCTTTTCCTTTTATTAAACTTTTGGCTTTTTTAATTGCATTTTTACACTTTAGACTATTAATTATTGATTTATCATTGACCTCAACATTTTCTAGCAATTGAGGAGTAGGTACAAAATTTTTAAATATTTCACTCGCCTTTTTTCCTTTCCTCATTGCGAAGAGAATTTCTAATGCTACCAACAAACCATCACCAGTAGTTGCAAATTTACCAAGGATTATATGACCAGATTGTTCTCCTCCTAAATTAAATTTACTTTTCTGCATTGCTTCTTTAACGTACCTATCGCCAACTTTAGATCTTATAAACTTTATCTTATTTTTAGAAAAATATTTTTGTAATCCATAGTTTGTCATTAGGGTTCCTACAACTCCACCTCTTAAAATTTTTTTTCTTTTCCATCTTGTTGCTAGCATAGCTATTATTTTATCTCCATCAATAATGTTGCTCTTTTCATCACAAACTATAATTCTATCCGCATCACCATCCAATGAAATTCCAATATGAGATTTATTTTTTTTTGTATGATATTTAATTTTATTCGGAAATGTAGAGCCACATTTTTTATTTATATTAAATCCATTTGGTGTGGTTCCAATTTCATGAACTGTGGCGCCCAATGATCTAAACAATTGTGGTCCTACTTTATATGCAGCACCATTAGCACAATCTATTGTAATTCTTAAACCTCTTAAATTAAATTGTTTAGGAAAATTTGTTTTTAAGATTTCAAGATATTTATTTGAGCCATTCTCTAATCTTTTAACCCTGCCTAATATTTCAGGATTTGATAATTTTTTTGATACTTTAGAGTCAATTAATTTTTCTATTTTGTTTTCAATTTTATCGGACAATTTTAAACCATTTGGTCCAAATAATTTTAAACCATTATCATAAAAAGAATTATGCGATGCTGTAATCATAATCCCCATATTAGCTCTCATTTTTTTTGTAAGCATTGCAAGACCATTTGTTGGCAATGGTCCAAAGGTGAAAACGTGCATTCCAGCTGATGTTAAGCCAGATACTAATGCTGGTTCTAATGCATATCCTGATAACCTAGTATCTTTCGCAATTATTGCAATCTGTTTAGTTTTCTTTTTATTATTAAAATATGTGCCAACAGCCAAACCAAACTTAAAAAACATGTCGCCATTTATTTTATTACCATTTACCTTTCCTCTTATTCCGTCTGTACCAAAATATTTTTTTTTCATTAATTAAAATTTAGTTTTTTATAAACTTTTATTCCTTGATTAACTTCATTAACATCATGAATCCTAAGTATTTGTACCCCTTGTAACATACTAAAAATACTTGAAGATACAGTCCCACCTATTCTTTCTTTGCTGTCATTATTTCCAGATATATCTTTTATAAACCTCTTTCTGGAAATTCCCAACATTACTGGTAATCCTAAAGAATGAAAAATAGAAACATTTTTGATTAGGGTAATATTATGTTTCATATTTTTACCAAATCCTACTCCAGGATCTAAGATAATGTGATTATGTCTAATTCCACTTTTTCTAATTAATCTCAGTTTATCTTCGAAATAGTCAAATATATCCAACAAAACATTATTGTAATTAGGATTTTTTTGCATTGTTTCTGTGTTACCTTTCATATGATGTAAAACAAATGGTAACTTTGTTTTTTTTAAAAAATTAATTGTCTCCTTATCATAGCTTAAGCCGGATATATCATTAATTAAG
>CACLPR010000024.1 GCA_902608845.1 uncultured Pelagibacteraceae bacterium | reverse complement strand
TTACTCATGATTTCTTAGAGGCAATTAAAATGGGTGATCATATTGCAATTATGAAAGATGGAGAAGTTTCTCAAGTAGGGACACCAGAGGAAATAGTTGCTAACCCCAAAGATCAATATGTAAAAGATTTTTGCGAAGATGTGCCAAAATACAAAGTCCTTAGTGCAAGCAAAGTAATGAGGGAAGAATGTTGTGACGATACAAAAAAAATGTTTGAAAACGGATCAAATAATATTCCTCACAATTCAAAAATAGAAACTTTAATTGATAAGCTTGTAGATACAGATCAGAAATTTCCAGTGGTTAATAGTGAGACAGGTGAGCTTATTGGTGAAATTGATAGAGCAATAGTTATGAAATCAATGAAATCTGCTAGTTAATCTCTCTACTAACTTTTGTACTTTTTGTTTTTACTTTATCTCTCCAAATTATAATCATTCCAGCAAATACTATTACAAATACACCTGGGAATAACTGTTCCCAAGGCGCTTCGTTAAAAAATAACCACCCTAAAATAAAAGAGGATGGAATACCAAAGTATTCAAAAGATGCCATCTTGCTCGCAGAAATTAATCTATAAGCATAAATAAAAAGTATTGCAGCAGTTCCTCCAAGTATTCCAGTCAATGTCATTAAAAAAAAATCCTGGGTACCTTTTATTTCTACATGCCCAGTAGTAATAAAAAATAATATTACTCCACCAATTACATTAAAGATTAAAGTATAAAGTTGTATCTTTGCTGTTGAGTGTCCGTCAGGTATAAATTTTAAAATTATTACTGTAAAAGCCCAAGCAATCGCAGTTAATATTGGAAAAATTGAATAAAAACTAAATATATCGCTACCTGGTTGAACAATTAAAACAACTCCAAAAAATCCAATAAAAATTGCTGACCATCTATAAATACCTACTTTATCATTTAAAAAAATTATAGATAAAATTACTATGAAAAACGGTGATGAAAAAGTAAGAACCATTGCAGTTGCAAATTCAAGGTTAATTACTGAAATAAATATAAAGATATTCATCGACAAGAATGCCAGACCTCTTAAGAAGCTTAAAAATATAAATTTTTTGTTTAAATTTTTGAAAATTGAAAAATACTCTTTTGTAAATAGAATTAAAACAAAAAGCGGAATAATACCTGCAATATTTCTAAAAACAGCAAGCTGAATTACCGAATACTCATCTCCCAAAAACTTAATTACAACCATATACATATCTACGCATAGAATTGCTAAGAGCATTGTAACTATTGCTAAATAAGTATTTTTTAAATCTGTTTTTTCGGACGAAATATTCATTTATAATTTTTTAAAATTGTATACTTTATCTACGATATGCAAAGTTTTAAACTTAATGAAACAGATATTCTATCTAATCAAGACTGGACATTTCCTACTAACATTGCTTATGGTCCTGGTAGATTAAAAGAAATAGGAGGAATCTGTAATAATTTAAATATTAAAAATCCGTTAATAGTAACAGATAAAGGAAGTCCAAAATTACCTTTTATCATTAATTTACAAAACTATTTAGCCAGCTCAAATATTAAATCAGATTTATTTTTTGATATATCTCCAAATCCTCGAGAGGATGAAGTTTCAAATGGTGTCAGTAAATTTAAAGATGGTAACCATGACGCTATAATTGCAATCGGTGGAGGTAGTGCAATGGATGGTGGTAAATTAATATGTCTTACAGCAAACAATGACGTACCACTTAGAGATTTTGAGTTTGAATTAACTCCTCCTATAATTAGTAAAGATAATCCTTTTCCAAAAATCATAACCATTCCTACTACCGCAGGCACTGGTGCTGAAACAGAAATTTCAGCTATGGTTACTTATTTAAAAGAAGGCATGAAATTTTGTATGTGGCATCCAGATGTTAGACCTTCCTTAGCATTGTTAGATCCAGAACTAACTATTGGATTGCCAGCAAACTTAACGGCATGGACTGGTGCAGATGCTTTAATCCATGGCATAGAAGGTTATTGTGTTCCTGGTTTTAATCCAATGTGTGATGGTGCTGCTTTAGAAGGTTTATCTTTAATATCAAAATCTTTAGTCACAGCTGTAGAAGATCCCAGCAATATAGTTGCAAGAGGTGGAATGCATGTCGGATCTTGTTTAGCAGGAATTTCTTTTTTAAAAGGTTTAGGATTAGTACATGCTATAGCTCATATGGTTGGAGCCGAATATAATACTCATCACGGGCTAACCAATGCAATAATATTGCCTGTAGTTTTAAAATATAATCTTCCAGGCATGGAAGAAAAAGTTAAAAGAATGTCAGAGGCTATGCAATTTAAAGATCATTCTGTAGATGCATTTATATCAAATATTGAAAACATTCTTGATAGAATTAAAATTCCAAAAAGTTTGAGCGAAATTGGAGTCCCCGAGGATTGTGTTGATAGAATTGCTGAAAAATCAATGAAAGATCAAGCCTATGGACAAAATCCTAGAAAAGCAACTTTAGAAGAAATAAAGGAAATTACTCTAGCATCCATTAAAAAAGCTAGGTAATAGTAAATTCTCATGCTTGAAAATAAATCGGTTAAAGAAATTATTTCTTTAATCAAAACAAAAGAAGCCTCCATAAAAGAAGTTGTCATTTTTTATTTAGAAAGAATAAAAAAATATAACCAATCTTTAAATGCTATAGTCTCAATTAAAGAAGAAGAGCAAATTATAAATGAAGCTAAATACAAAGATGAAAAATTTAATGAAAGTAAACCGTTGTTTGGTCTACCTTTGGCATCAAAAGATTTATTAGATGTAGTTGGTTTTCCAACTACTTGTGGCTTTCCTGGATATAAAGATTACTTCCCAAAAAAAAATTCTATAATTGTTGATCGTCAAATAGATGCTGGTGGAATAATGATTGGAAAAACAAATACTGCAGAACTAGGTGTAGGTGCACATACAGCAAACAGACTATTTGGAATAACACCTAATGTATATGGTAATACTCAATCATCAGGAGGATCAAGTGGTGGAGCCGGTGTGGCTGTAGCGGCTGAGTTACTACCCTTTGCGGATGGAACAGATATGATGGGTTCTTGCAGAACTCCTGCAGCATACGCTAATGTCTATGGTTTTAGACCAACTCCAGGACTTCTGCCTGACTATCGGACAAATGATAAAAAAAAGAATCTTCCAATTATCTCAACTCCAGGATGTCTTGCAAGAACACCAGATGATATGGCAATTCTTTTAGATGTAATAGCTGGAGAACATAAAGAAGATCCAATTTCTTTTAGTTTAAAAAACTCATTTAAAGATACTAATATAAGTGATCAAGAATTTTCTAAAATAAAGATAGGGTGGTTATCTGACATGAATGGTAATTATCAATATGATCCTGACTTAGTTGAAATGTGTAATAAACAATTAAACAGTCTTGAAAAAAATAGAGTTGTAATTGAACACTTAAAACCAAATGTAGATGCTCATAAATTATGGAATTGCTGGGGAACATTAAGAGCTAAAAGTATTTATGAGGATATTAATGAGGAAATTATTGCAATGAATATTAAAGATGTTAATCAAATGACCCCACAGGCATTATGGGAATACAATAAGGGCATTAAGCTAACAGAAGACGATGTAAAATTAGCTCTAAATTCAAGAATTGAACTATCAAATGATGTAAATAGTTTATTCGGTAGCTTTGATTTTTTAGCTCTACCATCTCAACAATCATTCCCTTTTGATAAAAATTTAAGACATCCTGAAAAAATTAATGATCAAATAATGGATACTTACCATAGATGGATCGAAATCCATATATTTGCTAGTCTTTTTTACTTACCATCGATTTCATTACCTATTGGGTTTAACAAAGATGGATTTCCAATTGGCATACAAATTATTGCAAAAACAAAAGAAGATTTAAAAGTGATGTCTTTTGCAAAAAAATATGAGGAAATTTTTAATTTTTCAAATCATAAACCAAATCTAAATTAATGGTCAGACATAAACATCACTTTAAAATAGCTTTTGCATTAGCCATAGCTGCCGGATCATGGGGAGTTTATTGGCTTCCTCAAAGAATTTTAGAGGATGGTGGTCTTACTGGAGGTTGGGGAACTATTTCTCAAATGATGATTGGTATTATATTGCTTACGCCTTTATCTTTGTGGAGAAAATTTAAAGGTCGAACATCAGGATTAGAAATTCCATTTGTTGGTTTTTTAACTGGTAGTGGATTTATTTGTTACGCTTTAAGTTTTTTATTAACAGACGTCGTTCGTGCATTGATCATGTTTTACATGATACCTATTTGGACAACCATTTTTGAAATATATTTCTTAAAGAAAAGACCTGGTTTAGAGAGAGTTTTAACTCTAAGTTTAGCGCTTGGAGGTTTGTGGGTTGTTTTCAGTCAATCTAATATTATACCATTACCACAAAATGCAGGTGATTGGTTGGCCCTTGTGGGAGGTGTGCTTTTTGGAGCTGGCTTAGTACGTTTGGAAATTACAAAAACAGATGGTGTTTTTCCTGTAATATTCTCATTTTTCGTTTATGGAACAATATTTAATATTTTTGCTGGCTTTATTTTAAAAGATTATCTGGGGCCCATGCCACCCATTGAAGCTTTTACATCAATGTTTACTTTTTTAGTTCTTATTTCAGTATTTTATTTTATTCCAACAGGGGTAGTTATCATGTGGTCACCTTCAGTTTTAGGAGCAGGTCTTTGTGCAATATTATATTTAAGTGAAATAGTTGTTGGAGTTATTTCTGCTGGTATTTTAACAGACGAAACATTTGGTTGGCGAGAAGTTGTAGGAAGTACAATGATTGTTTTAGGAGGAGTATTAGCCGTAGTGCTTGCACCAAAAGACGAAAAATAAATGCTTTTTAAAGAAAAGTTAAAATCAAATTCAAAAATATTCTTAGACGGTGGAAATGGTTCTGAGATTGCAAACTTAGGAGGCGAGATGACGCCAGCTTTTTCCGCATTAACAACAATCACAGCGCCAGAAATTGTGAGACAAGTTCATGAAAATTTTATGGATGCAGGCTGTGATCTTATTACAGCAAATACCTTTAGCACTACAAGACACAATATGAATAGTATTAATAGAGGTGATGAAACAAAGGAGTTTATTGTTAGATCTGTCGAAATAGCCAAAAAAGCAATTAAGAATAAGGGGAAAGAAAATATAGTTGGAATAGCAGGGAGTATGTCGAATTTTTTCTCTTTAAAAGAAAATGAATTTGTTCCAGATCCAAAGTACATACCTACATTTAGAGAGGAAGAGAGAAATTATAAAGAGGCTGCTAAAATCTTAAAAGAAGAGGGAGTCGATCTTTTAATTCTAGAAATGATATTAGATATAGATCACTCAAAAATCTTACTTAACTCTGCATTAGAAACTGGTTTACCAGTTTGGGTTGGACTAAGTTGCTGTATAAGCAAGTTTGATAATAATGTTATTGGAAGAAATTTTAGAGCTGAAAAAGAAAAATCACTTATTTATGATGAAAGTATATACAAAGAGCAACCAAAATTTATTCCTGATGATAAGATTGTTCTATTAGATGATATTATTAAATCTCTAACAAATATCGGTGGAGATGTTTATGGTATTATGCATACTTGGCTTGTTGATGCCTTTGATGGATTAAAGGTGATTAAAAATAATTGGCAGGGTCCAATTATGTTTTATCCAGAAATACACAAGTTTGATACAAAAACACATAAGGCAATAGTGACCTACACAGAGGATGAATTTACTAATGAATGTGGAAAACTAATTGATGACCAAATTCAAATTATTGGAGGGTGTTGTGGTGTTACAGATAATCATCTCAAAAAATTAATATCAAGGTACTCTTAATTTTAATATTAATTGTTAACTAAGTTTATCAACATATTAATCATATCAACTTTATAACTCTCTTTTGTTGCAGATTTTGTTTCCAATACTGAAAAAAATGCTGCAACTTTACCGGTTTTAAAATTTGTTGCCAAAAACTGACCTCCATATCCAGAGTGTCCAATCATGTTACCTGACACCATTGTTGAATTTGAATAATACAAATATTTATTTTTTGATAATTTCATGTATTTAGGTCCTAAATTTTTAATTGTTTTGTCAAAATAAGAAGATGATCCAACTTTTCTATTTCCAACCCCCATACCTTTTCTAGCAAAAAGCAAACCCATTCTTAAAAAATCCCTAGCAATTAAACAACCACCACCAGACATCCATGGCATACCATATCTATCAGAAGCAATATATAAGCCTTCTTCAAAGCCAGCAGCTTCAACAGCCGACAATACCCAATCTCTTAAAGTTCTTCCACTTACCTTTTCTACAATTAATCCCACTACATCAGTATTTGCTGATTTATAAAATGCATATTCAGAACTATTTATTAAACTTTTGTTTTTAATTTTTTTAATTGAATTTAAATATTCCTCTTGGCTTAAATGATTTTTTAAATTTTTCGGTAGTCTCCAACCTCCAACTGGCTCATGTAAAAATGAAGAAGAATATGCTTTTGTATAATCTTCGGTATAGGAATTTATAATATTCATATTCAAAACATCTTGTATTTTTGCTTCAGCGTAACCACTTCCAATTTTAGGCAAATAATGTGAAACTTTTTTATTCAAATCTATTGATTTATTTTTAACAAGTTTACCAACAAATAAGTTAATAAACATTTTAGTTATTGACATTATTGTCTGTGGTTGATTTCTTTTGAAATCTTTAGCATATTTTTCAAATAATATATTTTGACCTTTGCCAACGATTAATGAGCAAAAAGATTTATTTTTGATCATTTTTTTAACCAATGGTATTTTACTAATTTTATTATTAGGTTCTGACTTTAGTCTTAATACTAGATCAGATCTTAAATAAAGACTGTACCGATTTATTTTATGTAAATTTCTATAACCAAATCTTCTACTTTTTGGAAGATTCCATGAAGCCTTATTATCTCTAATTGTTTTTAATTCAGGATTTTTAACAGAAGTTAATTTTTTTATTTTCAATATTTTAAAGATTTTTTTTGTTCGTATTTTTGATGATACCCTTCTGCTTTACAATAATTTTTTTCCTTGGATATTTTTGTTGATACCTTACCATCTAATTTTTTGTTAACTTCATTTAATACTTTTTCAGCAATCTTTTTTTCTTCATCAGTATTATAAAATATTTCTGATCTATATTGAATACCCACATATGTACCTTGTCGGTTTACTTGTGTAGAGTCGTGCAATTCAAAAAATAGATTAACCATGTCCTCATACGATTTTTCTTTTTCATCATATTGAACTTTTACTACTTCAATATGGCCAGTGTCACCACCGCACACAGCTTTATAGGTTACATTGGGATCATCCCCTCCACAGTAACCACATTCAG
>CACLPR010000023.1 GCA_902608845.1 uncultured Pelagibacteraceae bacterium | reverse complement strand
TCGTTAAAATTGTACATTTTATACCTTTAATCTTCTCCCTTTGTTTTTATCTATCATAGTTTCTAGGTAAATGTTCAAAGATTCTTCATATTTTTTTTTTAAAAACACCTCAAAATCTAAACAAATCTCATTTTTTTGATCAATAACTACATCTCCATTTATTGATAAAAAAATATCTGTGTAATTTTCAATCCTTATTATATCTATTTCAACGTTTTCTAACTTTTTTATAATTTTGAATTCTTTTATAAAATCTGAAACATGCTCTCTTTTTTTATTCTCATTGAGATATTTCCATTTTTCTCCTGGTTTTATTGCATCAAAATTTATTTTTGTTTTTTTTATATTTTGAACAAACGGTTCTAAAGTTTTTCTAAAAAGAACATTTAAATTATTGTAGTATTCATTTAATTTGTCAGACAATAAAACACTATTATAATTTGTATTATCATAATCTCTTAAACGATTTTCAACTCTAATTATAAGATGTTCATACAATTCTAAAGGCTTGCATTTTTCAAAAATTTTTTCAATCTCCTTTAAAATAAGAATATACTTAGAATTTGAGTTTATAATTTTTAAATTGGTATTTTTAAAATGACTTTCTTTAGAATCAAATTCTGACTCGAACACAAAATCTTCATTTGAAATAACAAATTTTTTATTCATGATTCAAAATTTATAGTCAAAAAGTTATTTTTAAATGTAACTTTACCAATTTTTTCAATTTTAGTTTTAAATCCATTATCTTGATACAAATCAATAAAAGTTATGTTATCTAATTCTAGTGTTAATTCCTCTATTAAATATTCTTTTGCCACTAAGAATAAATCTATAATACTTGAGGAAGTATTATCAGATGGCACCCAAGCTTCAAGGAACTCATATTGAGTATCAAAACCTCTGGTAGTTGAAGTTAAAACTTTATTATAATTATCTAATAAATCTTTAAAGTTTATTTGTATCTGATTGTTTAATTTCATTTAAGTCTCAATGTTTTGGATAATTTTTGGTCCCATTTTTTTTTGAAAAATAATGATTTATCATCAACATAAATATCATATGAAGGTTTACCAAATATCAATTCGTTATATTTCAGACCCCAACTTTCAAGTTGAAGTTTTGTGAATTTAAATCCTTTTTTTTTTGCTAACTTTATATTTTCATTTGATCGTCCCATAAACCTGGCAGTAAAAATTTTTATATAGAAACCATCCTCATATAGTCTGTTAATAAGTTTTATGTTTTTTTTTATTGGTAGGGATTTTTTATAAAAATTTTTTTTAGTTTTACAAATAGTATTATCAAGATCAAAACATATTATTTTGAATTTAGATTTCATATTAAAAAAATAATTCTTATTTATATCTTTTTAAATCTGCACTTATCATGTCTTTAACTAAAGTATCTAACGTATGTCTTGGTTTCCATGATAATACTGTTCTAGCTTTTGTACTGTCACCGATTAATTCATCAACTTCTGCTGGTCTAAAATATTTAGGGTTAGTTTTAATAATAGAATTTCCTTTATCGTCAAAAACTTCATGCCCTTTAAATTCGTATTTAATATTTAATTCCTCTAAACATTTTTTTATAAAATCTTTTATTTGAATCGTTTTACCTGTAGCGATTACATAGTCATCAGGTTGATCTTGTTGCAACATAAGCCACATAGCTTCGACATAATCTTCTGCATGGCCCCAATCCCTATAGGATTCTAAATTTCCTAATTCTAATACTTTGCCAGTTTTCATCCATTCCACTAACCCTTTTGTGGTTTTTCTTGTCACAAATTCCTCACCTCTCATTGGGCTTTCATGATTAAATAAGATACCAGAACAAGCAAATAGATTATAGCTCTCCCTATAATTTACTGTTAAATAATGTGAATAGGCTTTTGCGCAGCCATAAGGGCTTCTTGGATAAAATCTTGTTGTTTCTTTTTGAGGTATTTCCGTCACCTTACCAAACATCTCACTTGTTGACGCTTGATAAAATTTGATATTTGAATACTTATTTCTAATGACCTCTAATATATTTAATACACCCAATGAATTACTAATTGTAGTAACCTGCGGTTGTTCAAATGACAAACCTACAAATGATTGTGCTGCAAGATTATAAATTTCTTCTGGCTTAACTTTGTCAATGACATTTTCAATATTGTAAGGTTCACTTAAATCTATATCTATAAATTCTATATGATCAGTAATATTAAGTTCATCAAGACGCCAGTACCTTTTTCCAGTGTTTCGTCTTTGTGCACCAAAAACTTTGTAACCTTTCGATAGTAATAACTGTGCCAGATAAGCTCCATCTTGGCCTGTAATTCCAGTTATTAAGGCATTTTTCATGTTATAACGATACTACATCAAGAAATTATTTAAAAAAATATAAATCAATATAAATATAAAATTAAATTTTTTTCAGTGCATAAATCAAGCCAATTGAGCTATTAGTACTGGTCAGCTACATGCGTTACCGCACTTCCACACCCAGCCTATCAACGTGGTGGTCTACCACGGCTCTATAGGAAGAACTAGTTTTGAGGTGAGTTTCCCGCTTAGATGCTTTCAGCAGTTATCTCTTCCGTACTTAGCTACCCGGCACTGCAGCTGGCGCTACAACCGGTCCACCAGTGGTACGTCCATCCCGGTCCTCTCGTACTAGGGACAGCTCCTCTCAATTCTTCTACACGCATAGCAGATAGGGACCGAACTGTCTCACGACGTTCTGAACCCAGCTCACGTACCACTTTAATTGGCGAACAGCCAAACCCTTGGGACCTGCTCCAGCCCCAGGATGTGATGAGCCGACATCGAGGTGCCAAACACTGCCGTCGATATGAGCTCTTGGGCAGTATCAGCCTGTTATCCCCGGCGTACCTTTTATCCGTTGAGCGATGGCCCTTCCACTCAGAACCACCGGATCACTATGACCGACTTTCGTCTCTGCTCGACTTGTCAGTCTCACAGTCAGGCAAGCTTATGCCATTGCACTCTACGAACGATTTCTGACCGTTCTGAGCTTACCTTCGCACGCCTCCGTTACTATTTGGGAGGCGACCGCCCCAGTCAAACTACCCACCATACAATGTCTTGATGCCGGATAACGGCTATCAGTTAGATGTCAAGAAAAACAAAAGAGGTATTTCACTGGTGACTCCACGACAACTGACGCCATCGCTTCAATGTCTCCCTCCTATACTAAATATGTTTTTCCTAACACCAATGTAAAGTTGCAGTAAAGGTGCACGGGGTCTTTCCGTCTAACTACGCGAACTCCGCATCTTCACGGAGAATTCAATTTCACTGAGTTGATGTTGGAGACAGCGGAGAAATCGTTACGCCATTCATGCAGGTCGGAACTTACCCGACAAGGAATTTCGCTACCTTAGGACCGTTATAGTTACGGCCGCCGTTTACTGGGGCTTCAGAAATGAGCTTGCACCCATCGCATTAACCTTCCAGCACCGGGCAGGCGTCAGACCCTATACATCCACTTACGTGTTAGCAGAGCCCTGTGTTTTTGATAAACAGTCGCTTCTCCCTAGCTTGTGCCACCCTTCGATGGTTGCCCAAAGAAAGGTCTTCCTTATTCCGAGGTTACGGAAGCATTTTGCCGAGTTCCTTCAACATCATTCTCTCAAGCGCCTAAATATACTCTATTAATCCACCTGTGTCGGTTTAGGGTACGGTCTAATGATGGAGCTATTTCCTGGGACTTTTTCGCGGCATGTTCAATCCATTAAGAACACACAACTTACAAAATCCGTCACTACCATCTGGTTAAGGAATATTAACCTTATTTCCATCGACTACGGCTTTCGCCCTCGCCTTAGGGGCCGACTAACTCTGCGCGGATTAACCTTGCGCAGAAACCCTTGGATTTTCGGCGAAGAAGTTTTTCACTTCTTTTATCGTTACTCATGTCAGCATTCGCACTTCTGATACCTCCAGGATCCCTCACGGGTATCCCTTTACAGGCTTACAGAACGTTCCGCTACCGCTTACAAAGTCCGAAGACTTTGTAAACCCACAGATTCGGTATGTGATTTTAGCCCCGTTACATCTTCGGCGCAGAAACTCTATTAGACCGGTGAGCTGTTACGCTATCTTTAAAGGATGGCTGCTTCTAAGCCAACCTCCCGGCTGTTATGGAATTTCCACATCCTTTCACACTTAATCACAATTTTGGGACCTTATCTGGTGGTCTGGGCTCTTTCCCTCTCGACCATGGACCTTAGCACCCACAGTCTGTCTGTTGAAGAACTACGCTTAGCATTCGGAGTTTTATTAGGTTTGGTAAGAATCTCTTCCCCCTAGCCCATTTAGTGCTCTACCTCTAAACGCATATTTATTCAACGCACTACCTAAATAGTTTTCGCGGAAAACCAGCTATCTACGAATTTGGTTGGCCTTTCACCCCTTACCACAAGTCATCCAAAGACTTTTCAACGTCAACTGGTTCGGTCCTCCAGCAAGTGTTACCTTGCATTCAACCTGCTCATGGTAAGCTCATTCGTTTTCGGGTCTAATTCATAAAACTAATCGCCCTATTAAGACTTGCTTTCGCTACGCCTACACCTAGATGGCTTAAGCTTGCTTTATAAATTAAGTCACTGACCCATTATACAAAAGGTACGCCGTCACTCTAAAAAGAGCTTCGACTGATTGTAGGCATGCGGTTTCAGGTTCTATTTCACTCCCCTAATAGGGGTTCTTTTCACCTTTCCCTCACGGTACTAGTTCACTATCGGTCACTGAAGAGTATTTAGGCTTAGAGGGTGGTCCCCCTATGTTCGAACAGGATTTCACGTGTCCCGCTTTACTCAAGAAATTTGTTAAACATTACTCATACGGGACTATCACCCTCTGTGGTTAGCTTTTCCAAACTATTCAAATTTTTTTAACAAATCTACTGGCCTGTTCCGCTTTCGCTCGCCACTACTAACGGAATCTCAATTGATTTCTTTTCCTCCGGTTACTTAGATGTTTCAGTTCTCCGGGTTGTCTCTTTAAACCTATGTATTCAATTTAAAGTACCACATAAAGTGGTGGGTTTCCCCATTCGGAAATTTACGGATCAAAACTTGCATACAGTTCCCCGTAACTTATCGCAGTATACCACGTCCTTCATCGGCTTTCAGTGCCAAGGCATCCGCCACACGCCCTTAAACGCTTGATTTATGCACAGAAAAAAATTCTGTGTTGAATCAAATTTTTTTTAATATTCATCTATTCGAATATTAATTGATTGTTCTAAACTTTGAACAATCGGATATAGATATTGATAATAATTATAAAATATTTACGAATAAAATAGCTAAGTGCTTCTTGGTGGAGGATAGCGGGATCGAACCGCTGACCTCCTGAATGCAAATCAGGCGCTCTCCCAGCTGAGCTAATCCCCCAGTTTTTTGGTGGGCCGAGAAAGACTCGAACTTTCGACCCCACCCTTATCAAGGGTGTGCTCTAACCAACTGAGCTACCGGCCCCTTTATGCAAAAAGGAGAAACACAATTTTAAAAAGAGAAATGAGGACGGTCAACATTAACCTGTTATATTATTTAGATTAAGAAATAATCCTTAATCATCCTTAGAAAGGAGGTAATCCAGCCGCAGGTTCCCCTACGGCTACCTTGTTACGACTTCACCCCAGTCGCTGACTATACCGTAGTCAAGGGTTTAAAACCTTGCCTTAAGGTAGAACCAACTCCCATGGTGTGACGGGCGGTGTGTACAAGACCCGGGAACGTATTCACCGCGGCGCGCTGATCCGCGATTACTAGTAATTCCAGCTTCATGTACTCGAGTTGCAGAGTACAATCCGAACTGAGGCACCTTTTTAGGATTTGCTTGATGTCGCCATCTTGCTTCCTATTGTAAATGCCATTGTAGCACGTGTGTAGCCCAACACGTAAGGGCCATGAGGACTTGACGTCATCCCCACCTTCCTCCAGCTTATCACTGGCAGTTCTTTCAGAGTGCCCAACTAAATGATGGCAACTAAAAGTGAGGGTTGCGCTCGTTGCGGGACTTAACCCAACATCTCACGACACGAGCTGACGACAGCCATGCAGCACCTGTGTTTCGTCCGGCCGAACCGAAAACTCTAATCTCTTAGAGTCGCGACGAACATGTCAAGTGTTGGTAAGGTTCTGCGCGTATCTTCGAATTAAACCACATGCTCCACTACTTGTGCGGGTCCCCGTCAATTCATTTGAGTTTTAACCTTGCGGTCGTACTCCCCAGGCGGTGTGTTTAACGCTTTCGCTGCGACACTGAAAATAAATTTCCAACGTCTAACACACATCGTTTACGGCATGGACTACGAGGGTATCTAATCCTCTTCGCTACCCATGCTTTCGTTCCTCAGCGTCAGTAATGATCCAGAAAGCTGCCTTCGCAATTGGTATTCTTTCTAATATCTACGAATTTCACCTCTACACTAGAAATTCTGCTTTCCTCTATCATACTCTAGCTAAAAAGTTTTGATGGCAGTTCCAGAGTTAAGCTCTGGGATTTCACCACCAACTTTTTTAACCACCTACGAACTCTTTAAGCCCAGTAATTCCGAACTACGCTAGGTCCCTTCGTATTACCGCGGCTGCTGGCACGAAGTTAGCCGGACCTTCTTATTCGGGTACAGTCATTTTCTTCCCCGACGAAAGAGCTTTACAACCCAAAGGCCTTCTTCACTCACGCGGCATCGCTGCATCAGAGTTTCCTCCATTGTGCAATATTCCCTACTGCTGCCTCCCGTAGGAGTTTGGGCCGTGTCTCAGTCCCAATGTGGCTGATCATCCTCTCAGATCAGCTATAGATCAAAGTCTTGGTAGGCCATTACCCCACCAACAAACTAATCAAGTGCAGGCTCATCCTTCGGCGCATAAAGCTTTCTCCGTAAAGACTTATGAGGTATTAGCACAAGTTTCCTCGTGTTATTCCTCACCAAAGGGAAGATACCTACATGTTACTCACCCGTCTGCCACTAAGTATTGCTACTTCGTTCGACTTGCATGTATAAGGCGTGCCGCCAGCGTACGTTCTGAGCCATGATCAAACTCTCAAGTTTAAAAACGGCGCACACTAGCTTCTATACAAATACTAAGAATAATATTTGTATAATGTTGAAGTGTGTACGACAAATTTTGGTAACCTTAACCGTCCACACTTCTCTTCTTAAAATATTTACAATTCAAATAGCTAATTGGACCCAAAAGCCCAATAAATAACATTTTTATATGTTGAGTGTGACGCTTATATTGGAAATAATTTATAAATCAAGTTTTTAGATAAACAAAAATTATGATAAAAACTCATATAAATCAACCTTTTTAATCTATTAGCAGAATTGTGTTAAAAAAAATTAAACAAAAAACAAAATCACTTTCACCTTTTATTTTTTTAGTTTTGTTAATTATAATTACTATCTCTGTCACATATTTTTACAACAATAATAAAAATTCGCAAAATCAAAGCTTTAAAAAAACCCTTAGTAATGTTTATCTTCAAAAGACATTTGCTAAAATAACATCGGAGTTACAAGACCGATACACTGAAATTGATTATACAGTTGAGGAAGGTGACAATTTCGAAAGCATAATAAATAAAATTAAATTATCAAAGAAAGAAAAAAAAATATTTCTTGAAACAGTAAAAAAAAATAAAGAGATCGGAATATTAAGACCAAATCAAAAAATATTTTTTAAAATTGATAAAAAAGAAGTTTTTAAAATTGTTGAGTTTAGAATTCATATAAATAAAAAAAAAGAAATTTTATTTGTAAAAGACCTTGACAGTAAAAAATTTAATTCCAATGTATTAGAAAAAGAATTAGAAAAAGTTATTACCTATAAAGAAAGTAGGATTACCAATAGCTTGTATCAAACAGCTATAAATTTAAAAATAAAGCCTAATATAATTATCGAATTTGCAAGATTATATGGTTTTCAAGTAGATTTTCAAAGAGACATTTGGAAAGATGATAGTTTTCAAGTTATCTATGAAGAATTCTTAAATAAAGATGAAGAAGTAGTTGAAACA
>CACLPR010000022.1 GCA_902608845.1 uncultured Pelagibacteraceae bacterium | reverse complement strand
TCTCTTTGTTAGAAGGCCAAATGTCTTTTAAGTAAACATCTTGTCCTTTTTTATCTTTTCCTAATGGATCTTTATACAAATCCATTCTCATAGATCCTGCAATTGCATAAGCTACTACAAGAGGAGGTGACGCTAAATAATTTGCTTTAACTAAAGGAGAAATTCTTCCTTCAAAGTTTCTATTTCCAGACAAAACTGAAACTGCGTACAAATTATTTTCTTTGACAGCATCAGTAATATTATCTGGCAAAGGTCCAGAGTTACCAATACAAGTGGTGCAACCATAACCAACTAAATTAAAACCTAATTCATCTAAATATTTACTTAAACCCGCTTTATCTAAGTAGTCAGTAACAACTTGTGATCCAGGTGCTAATGAAGTTTTAACCCAAGGTTTAACATTTAAGCCTTTTTCAATTGCATTTTTGGCTAACAGTCCTGCACCAATTAATACATTTGGATTGGAGGTATTCGTACATGATGTAATAGCTGCTATTAATATATCTCCATCTTTTATCTCAAAATCTGTGTCTTTAACTTTTGCTACTGTTGGATCAGTTTTTTTACATATATCTTCAAAAACTTTAATAAAATTTTTTGATGCCTCTGTTAAAAGAACTTTGTCTTGAGGTCTCTTTGGTCCAGAAATTGTTGGAACTACTGTAGACATATCTAGAGATAAAGTATCTGTAAAAACAACGTCATCACTTGTCCACAAATTTTGTTCTTTTGCATATTTTTCTACGATTTGAATGTTCTCTTTAGATCTTCCTGAAAATTCTAAATATTTTAAAGTTTCATCATCAATTGGAAAAAATCCACAGGTAGCACCGTACTCGGGTGCCATATTTGCAATAGTTGCTCTATCAGCAAGTGTTAGATTTTTTAGACCCTCTCCATAAAATTCTACAAATTTACCAACTACACCTTTATCTCTTAACATTTTAACAACTGTTAAAACTAGGTCTGTAGCAGTTGTGCCTTCTGGAAGTTTATTTTTCATCTCAAACCCAATCACTTCTGGTATTAGCATTGATATAGGCTGTCCTAGCATACCTGCTTCTGCTTCAATTCCTCCAACACCCCAACCAAGCACTGACAAACCGTTAACCATTGTTGTATGGCTATCAGTTCCGACAAGCGTGTCTGGAAATAAATACTCTTTATCCTCAAATTTTTCATTCCATACTACTTTTGATAAATATTCTAAATTTACCTGGTGACAGATACCAGTGCCTGGTGGCACAATTCTAAAATTATTAAAGGCTTGTTGTCCCCATTTTAAAAAGGAATATCTCTCAAAGTTTCTATCAAACTCAATATCAACATTTTCTTTTAATGAATTCTTTGTTGCAAACTTATCAACTTGAACAGAATGATCGATAACAAGATCCACAGAAGAAAGAGGATTGATGGTATTAGGATCTTTATTCTTTTCCTTAACTGTATCCCTCATTGCAGCAAGGTCAGCAACAGCAGGTATACCTGTATAATCTTGCAGAAGTACTCTTGCAGGTCTATATGCGATTTCAGTTTTAGATTTTTTTAAATTTAACCACTCTTTAATCGCTAGAATCTGTTCTTTATTAACAGTAACGTTATCTTCATATCTTAAAAGATTTTCAAGTAAGACTTTTATTGATTTTGGTAATTTATTTATGCCTTCTAAACCATTTATCTCTGCTTCTTTTAGTGAAAAATAAGAATAATTTTTTCCATTTACTGATAGTTCTTTAAGACAATTAAATGAATTTTGTTTTCCTGGTTTCATAATTTTTTAGTAATAAAAAGTTGCTATACAGCTTAATAAGAGTGCCGACATAACATAATTAAACCATTTAATAAATTTCTCATTTGTCGCGAATTTCCTCATAAATTTTCCAATTATAGTCCAGAAAATAATACTAATAACTGCAAACAAAAAGGCAATGCTTAGTAGCCAAATAGAATATGATATAAAGTTACCACCAGATTCTACATAGGTGGAAACTGCAATTATAGCAACAATTACACCTTTAGGATTTAAAAATTGATATAGAAATGTTTCAACAAAATTTACAGGTTTTAAATTATCACTTTCGCTTGATGATTTTGAAAATGAAATTTTGTAAGACAAATATATTAAAAAAATTGTTCCTGTAAAAATTAAACCTTTTTGGAGTATTGGATAAAGCTTAAATATATTTATTAAACCAAAGTTAATTACTGCTAGCATAAATGTAAAACCAAAAATTACTCCCAACATCAAAGGAATAGTTTTTTTAAAACCGTGATTAAATCCAGAGTGAGAGGCAACAATATTATTTGGTCCTGGAGAACAGCTTGTAACAAACATAAACAAACATAGAGACAGTAATTCGGGGTGCATTTTTATGCTACGGGCAAACCATTTTCTACTTTTTGGGATGGGTGAACAAGAACAACTTTGCCTTCCTCATCTATAGAACCAAGTATTAAAACCTGAGAGACAATACCTGCTATATTTTTTTCAGGAAAGTTACATATGCCAATGACTTGTTTTCCAACTAGATTTTCCTCATTATAATAGTGAGTTATCTGTGCTGATGATTGCTTAATTCCTATATCTTTCCCAAAGTCAACCTCAACAACAAGAGATGGTTTCCTTGCTTTTTCATTTTTTTTTACCGATATTACTGTTCCTACTCTGATATCTACTTTGTCATAAATGTCGTAGGTTATTTGTTCTTTCATAAATTTAATATATAATTAAAAATAAATGAGTACAGGAAATAATTTAGAAGAAATATATAGTAATTCTATTACGATACTAAAAGATTTAATTGCTTTTAAAACTGTTTCTGGTGAAAACAATACTCAACTAATTGACTATTGCGATAATATTTTAAATTCATTGGGTGCGGTATCATTTAGAACATATGATGAAGAAGGAAAAAGAGTAAATCTATTTTCAACTATAAAAGCTAAAAAAAAGAGTAAAAAAAAACCAATAATTTTATCTGGACATACTGATGTGGTTCCAGTTTCTAAAGGATGGGCAACAGATCCTTTTGATGCAACAATCAAAGATGACAAATTATTTGGTAGAGGCTCGTGTGATATGAAAGGATTTATAGCATGTGCATTAGCATACGCACCTATTTTTTCTTCTTCAAATTTAGACAGAGATATTCATTTTTCATTTACGTTTGACGAGGAAACTGCTTGCATAGGTGCACCTATTTTAATTAAAGAATTAAAAAAAAGAGAAATTCATGATTGTATTTGCATAGTGGGTGAACCAACCAATATGAAAATAATAGATGCACACAAAGGATGTTATGAATATACAACATATTTTGAAGGTCTTGCAGGACATAGTTCACAACCAGAAAAAGGTGTGAGTGCAGTTGAATTTGCTGCAAGATATGTGAATAAACTAATAGAATTAAAAGAAAAACTTAAAGAAAGACAGCTTAAAGACTCGATCTTTGAACCACCTTATTCAACTTTACAAATTGGTGGAATTTTTGGGGGCATAGCACACAACGTCATTGCTGATAAATGCCATGTAAACTGGGAGACAAGACCTGTAGTTAAAGAAGATGGAATTTTCTTAAATAACGAAATAGATAAATTTACAAATGAAATTCTTTTACCAGAAATGCAAAAAATTTATCCAAAATCTTCCATAAAAAAAACTATAATTGGTGAAATTACTGGTTTCGATAGAGTACCTAACTCAGAAGCATGCGAGTTTGTTTCGAGTATAACTGGAGATAATTCTAGAGATGTAGTTTCTTTCGGAACAGAAGCAGGACTATTTCAGGAGATTGGAATTAGTACAGTTGTATGTGGACCAGGATCTATAAAACAAGCTCATAAGATTGATGAATTTATAAAACTATCTGAAATTAAAAAATGTATTAGTTTTTTAGATGGTATTAAAAATAAATCTTTAAATTAATTCCAACCACCAATAGATTTTACTTCTAAAAATTCCAATAAACCCTCTTTTCCACCTTCTCTTCCTATTCCAGAGTGTTTAAATCCTCCAAATGGAGCATCTACAGCTAGTGAAGCTGTATTAGCAACTATCATCCCAGATCTAAGTTTTCTTGCAACTCTTTTAACTTTTTCTTGATCTTCAGTTTGAATATAGTTTGTCAAACCATAAGGAGTATCATTTGCAATTTCAATTGCCTCTTCTTCTGTTTCAAATGGAATTACTGATAATACTGGACCAAAAATCTCAGTTCTGGCAATTTCCATATTATTATTTACATCAGCAAAAACAGTTGGCTTTACATAATAACCATCTTCAAAACCTTCAGGTTTTCCAGGTCCTCCTGCTATTAAATTAGCACCTTCATCTATACCCTTTTTAATTAAACCTTGAATTTTATTATATTGTGTTTCGGATATTACTGGACCAATGTGATCTCCTTCTTTTTGGGGAATATCAACTTTATATTCATTAGCAAATTTTTTTAATCTGTTAACTGCATCATGATAGATTGATTTTTCAACGAGCATTCTTGTAGGTGCATTACATGATTGGCCTGAATTTCTAAAACATCGTGCAGCTCCTCTTTCAATTGCCTCAGAATCTGCATCTTTAAAAATAATATTTGCTCCTTTTCCACCTAATTCAAGGCTTACCCTTTTAAAGTCTTTTGCTGCGTTTTGAGAAATTAGAGCTCCTGCTCTTGTTGAACCTGTAAAAGATATCATATTTACATCTTTATGACTGGTCAGTGCATTGCCTGTAGTTTCCCCATCTCCATTAACTAAATTAAATACACCTTTTGGAAAACCTGCCTCATCAATAAGTTCTGCAAGTATCATTGATGATAAAGGTGCTAGCTCAGAAGGTTTTAAGATCATGGTGCATCCTGCTGCTAAAGCTGGGATTACTTTTAAACAAACTTGATTCATTGGCCAATTCCAGGGTGTAATTAATACACAAACTCCTTTGGGTTCATAAATAATTCTCTGATCTTGCGCATGATCTCCTAAAGGTTTTTCAAAATCAAAAGCTTTAAGATATTTTATAAATGATTTCGTATGACTTGCTCCTGTACCAGTTTGTAGTTTAGATGCAAAATCTTTTGGAGCACCCATTTCCATCATTATTGCTTCTGTAGTGTCATTCCATCTTTTTTTATATAACTCATAAAACTTTTCTAATAGTTTAATTCTCTCTTCTTTTTTTGTGAAACCCCAAGTTTGAAAAGCAGTTTTTGCAGCTGATACCGCATCATCAACATCTGCTTTTCCACCCAGTGAAATAACTGCACAACTTTTTTCTGTAGCAGGATTTATTACTTGAATATCTTTAGAATTTTTTGGTTCTACCCATTTACCATTTATATAAAAATTTCTTTTTTCTAACATATATTAAGCTATCTATTCTTTAGGCTTTTGCAAACAAATTTGTTAATTCATAAACAATTGTTGCAGCTGCTAAAGAAGTTACCTCTGCATGATCATATGCTGGTGCTACCTCAACTACATCTGCTGAAACTAACTTTAGCCCTGACAATCCTCTTATAACATTTACAATTTCTCTTGTAGTCATACCTGCTATCTCAGGTGTACCAGTTCCAGGTGCAAAAGCTGGATCTAAGACATCAATGTCTATCGACAGATATAAAGCATTGTCTCCAACTCTGTTTCTAATTCTCTCAACTATTTTGTCTATACCTTCTGTTTGAAATTCATCACAATGAATTATTTTAAAACCAAAACTTTCATCATTCTTGATATCTTCCCTACTATAGAGTGGACCTCTTATTCCAACGTGCATTGATGCGTCATCTAAAAATAAGTTTTCTTCTCTAGCTCTCCTAAATGGTGTGCCGTGTGTGTAAGGTGCTCCAAAATAAGTATCCCAAGTATCTAGGTGAGCATCAAAATGGACTAATGAAACTGGACCTTTATTCTTTTTATTAATTGCTCTAAGCAATGGAACAGCTATTGTATGATCACCGCCAAGACTAATAATCCCTCCTACTTTATTTAAAATATCTGTAGCACCAACTTCTATTTGTTTTATAGCTTCATCAATATTAAATGGATTACAGGCAATATCTCCTGCATCAGCAACTTGTTGTACTTTAAACGGTTCAACGTCGTAACTTGGATGATAATTTGTTCTCAAATGTCTCGAAGCTTGTCTTATACTCTGAGGCCCAAATCGTGCTCCAGGTCTATAACTAGTTCCAGAGTCAAAAGGAACTCCTACAATTGCTACATCACAACTTTCAACGTCTCTTAATTCCGGTAATCTAGCAAAAGTTGATGGTCCCGCATATCTTGGTACTTTTGTTCCACTTACTGGTTGGATTGGTTTTTTATTTTTATCTTTCAATTTTTAGAGCTATTTTTATGAATAAATTCAGCTGCTTTTTTAAAATCATTGATATTTTTTTGAAACA
The DNA here is from genome assembly GCA_902608845.1 of uncultured Pelagibacteraceae bacterium. Lineage (GTDB taxonomy): Bacteria > Pseudomonadota > Alphaproteobacteria > Pelagibacterales > Pelagibacteraceae > Pelagibacter. The sequence continues at coordinate 5,590 of CACLPR010000022.1, read as the reverse complement.
TAGAAAGCTCTTTATTCGAATTTGAAGAAACTAGAATGATTATTAAAGCAATTATAATAGCTGCAGCATAATAAAAAGGCATTTTTTTCTTCCAAGAAATTAGAATTTTTGTTGCGTTGTCTACTTGTTTTTTTGTTGGTCTATTTGCCATGATATTAGTTTACCAGAGGTTTACCAGTTTTCAATGTATGTTTAATTCTTTCTTGAGTTTTTTCTGTCTCAATTAGCTTCATAAATGCATCTAACTCTAATTTATATAGATCATCTTCTGATAAATTTTTTTCTAAAGTAGTATCTCCACCACTTAAAACTTTTGCTAGTTCTTTCCCTACTTCCATTCCATGATCAAGAATAATTTTATCGTTGTATAATTTTTCTAACATTTTTACCATTTTATCATAAACACTTTTTCCTGACAGTTTAAATGTACATTCCTCTGGAGGAGAAAAATCTTTATTATTTTGAATTATCTCTTTAGAAACCTGTAATAAACTATTTCTACTCATTATTTTTTTGTCCTCTGGTCTTAAATATTTTAATGGTTCAGCTTCAATGGGTGAAGTCGCAGTTTTAGCATATCCAATTATGTCAAATACTTTTAAAGGAGCATAATCAGGATCATTTTTTGCTTCTTCAGTTTGAGACCATCTCCAAAGCATTTCTTTACATCCTCCGCCTGCTGGAATTAATCCAACCATAGTCTCAACTAAACCAACTACGATATTTGTATGTGATGCAACAAAGTTACTTTGACATAAAACCTCAAAACCACCACCCAATGCTAGTCCTGATGGTGCTGATACAACTGGGTATTTAGAATATTTTAAATGTTTACAGGTCTCTTGAAAATATTTAACAAACTTTTCAATAGATTTAAAATCTCCTTTGTCTGCAAAATTCATTGTGTAAGACAAGTTTACACCTGCTGAAAATTGCATTGCTTCATTAATTATTATTAAAGGTTTGTCTGTTGCATTTTTTAAGCTATCCATCGAGTCATAATCTAAAGCGTTAGCCTTAGTTGTGAATTCAACAATATTAAAGTCGTCAAATCTATAGGTTTCAGCAGAGTTATTTTTATCTAATTTAGTTGCTCTAGGTTTTATTTTTCCCAAAGTTTCTAAATCAGTGTATTGCTGTCTTTCACCATAAAAATTTTCGTCTTTACTTTGTGATAAGTTTTCAAGAAACTTGTTATTTTCAAATGTATCTATTCTCTCAAAAAAATCCTTAACACCGATTTCTTTTAACATTTCAAAAGGTCCCTTAGACCAATTAAACCCTAGTCTCATTGCTTCATCGATATCATTAAATTTATCCGTAATACCTGGAACTAAAGATGATGCATATTTGATAATTTTTGAAATTACCGACCAAGCGTATTCACCATATTTATCTTTTCTGTTTATAAGACCAACAATATCCATTTTTTCTGATCCTAAATTGAACTTTTTAGATAGTGAATATTCACCTGTTTCTAAGTTTATACCCTCTAGAATTTTTTTATTATCAGACTTATTCATTCTATAGAAACCACCTTTTCCTTTTCTTCCTGTGTATCCAGTTTCTATAAGTTTTTTAACTAATGGTATTTCTTTTGCTACAACTTGAAAGTCATCAGTTTCTGGAAGTTCTTTTATAAAACTTTTCAAAACATCGGCCATCAAATCAATTCCAATTAAATCATAGAGACCGAAAACTCCTGTTTTTGGTATTCCCATTGGCCTTCCAAAGACGGCATCAGCTTCTTCAATTGTTAATTTCATTTTAAAAGCTTCAGTCATAGCCACTTGCATAGCGTAGACACCAATTCTATTTCCTAAAAATCCTGGAGTATCATTACAAATTAATGCACCTTTTCCTAAATCTTTTTCACAAAAACTTTTAAGTGAGTTTATTTGATCTAAATCATTATTTTCATTTTTTACAATTTCTAATAAATCCATATATCTGACTGGATTAAAGAAGTGAGTTATACAAAAATCTTTTTTTTCTTCATCTGAAAGTTTTTCTGAAAGAACTTTAATTGGAATAGAAGATGTATTTGAAGATACTATTGATCCTTTCTTTCTTTCTTTAAAAATTTTTTCATAAATATTGTGTTTAATGTCAATTCTCTCAACGACAGCTTCAACTATCCAGTCTGCTTCACCAACTTCATTAAAATTGTCATTTATATTTCCAACATTGATATTGTTTATTTTTGACTTATCTATTAATAAAGGAGGTCTAGATTTTAAAATTCTTTCTCTAGCTTTTTCAGAAATTTCAGTAGTTAAGTCTAACAATGTAACTGGAACATTTGCATTACATAATTGAGCGGCTATTCCACTGCCCATTGTACCTGACCCTATGACTACTACTTTATTAATTTTCATAATGAGAATTAAAACTTATAATGAATATCTTATTCAAGAGCAACTTAAAGCGATTAAATATTTTTAAATTATTATTTAATTATTTTTGTAATTGATGGAATTATTGCCACTGCTAGAGCAATTTTGAATAATTCACTTGGTAAAAAAGGATATAGACCACCGGCTAAAGCCTTCTCATAACCAATAATTGAGCCCAAATAACCCACCCCAATAATAAAAATAATAGAAGTTGCTATTAAAAGAGAAAATAAACTTTTGATATAGGAGTCGTTAAAATTTCTTTCTGCCAAATAACCAACAACACCAGCTGCAATGGTCATTCCATAAAGATAGCCAGCGGTAGGACCTGTTAAATAAAGTAATCCACCACCTTTTGCAAAAACTGGAAGTCCAATAGCTCCTTCGAAAAGGTATAATAAGAGTGTAAAAAACGCTAACTTTGAACCAAATGTCATTCCAATTATAAAAACAGCAAAAGTTTGCATTGTCATAGGAACAGGCCAAAATGGAACTTGAACTTTTGACGAAAAAGCTAGGATAAGTGTACCTATTAACATCAAAGAAATATTCTGAAAATAAATATTTATTCTAAAATCAGATAATAAGTTTTTAATCAATGTAGAATTATTTTTCATCCTAGGAGTTATTTAAACATACTTAAATAGAAATTTAAAATAATAAATATAACTTTAATTAATCTGGTCTTTTTGCAATTCTTTTAAAGGTATGTGGCATCTAATAGAGTTTCCACTGTTAGTTATTTGCCATGGTGGTACCTCATTTTTACATATATCACCTAATATTCTTGAACATCTCCCTTGAAAACTGCATCCTTTTTGAGGTGGTTTTTCTTCTACAATATCCTCAGCAACTAATTTTGGTTTGATATCTGGATCTGGTTCTAGCACTGCTCCTAATAAAACCTCTGTATAAGGGTGTGATGGAAATTGATAAACATCTTTTGATGGTCCCACTTCACACAATCTTCCTTGATAAAGAACAGCAACTCTATCACTTATAGCTCTTACGACAGCTAAATCATGTGAAACAAATATATATGTAGTTCCAAAATCTTCTTTAAGTTGTTGTAGCAAATTTAAAACAGCTGCTTGAACTGACACATCTAATGCAGATGTTACCTCATCACATAATATAATATCTGGTTTAGCTGCAAAAGCTCTTGCTACTGCAACTCTCTGTTTTTCACCACCAGATAATTGTCTGGGGTACCTGGACATATAAAATTCTCCAAGTCTTACTTTTTGTAATAGATCTATAATATTTTTTTTTAATTCTTCACCCTTTAAACCAAAATATAACTTTAATGGTTGAGCAATTAATTCTTCAACAGTATGATTTGGGTTTAAAGACTCATCAGGATTTTGAAAAATTAATTGAATAATTCTTAAGTCATTGGGATCTCTCTCTTTAAGGTCAGAAGATAAATTTCTATCTTGGTCAAATTTTATTATTCCACCTTTGGTTCTGAGTAACCCAGCAATAGATTTAAGAATTGTTGATTTTCCACTACCTGACTCTCCAACAAGAGCTATAGTTTCACCCTTCTTAATATTAATATTGATATCTTTAACAGTTGGGTTGTCGTCAGAAATTCTATTTAACACTTGATCTAAAAGTTTTTGCTTAGCGTAACTTATTGAAACTTCTGAAAGGTTTAATATTTCTTTATCCTGCAAACTTGTCTTAATTTTATTAACAGTTTGATTAACCTGACTGTCATTCATCAAACTCTTATAATTAAAACATCTAACACTTGTTTTTAATTCTTCTAAATACTCAAGTTGGGGAGAGTTATTTTTACATTTTTCTTCTGAAAAATTGCACCTATCAAAGAAACTGCAGCCTCTATGCATTGTTCCAGGTTGAGGTTGGCTACCAGGCATTGATTGTGGAAGCCCTGCTAGTGATAATTTTGGTATAGATTTAAGCAAACCATAGGTATACGGATGAATTGGTTTTTTAAGAATATCTCTAGAGGGTCCCTCTAAAACTATTTCACCAGAGTACATTACAATAATACGGTCACTTACTTGAGCTATTGCTCCTAGATCATGGCTCACATAAACCATTGATGTTCCAGTGTCTTTGGCAATGAAATTAAGCAGTTCTAAAACGTGAGCTTGTGTTGTCACGTCTAAGCCAGTGGTAGGTTCGTCCAATAGTAAAAGGTCTGGAGTTCCAGCTAATGCCATAGCAACAGCAACTCTTTGTTGTTGTCCCCCTGAAAGTTCATGAGGATATCGAAGAGCAATTGTTTCTGGTGAAGGAAGTCTCACTTTATTTAGCAATTCAGAAATTTTTTGTTCTCTTTCCTCTTCCTTTAAATCAGAATGCAACTGTAATGCTTCATCAATTTGATAACCTATTTTTAAATTTGGTGTCAATGCCTGCCCTGCATTTTGAGGTATCATTGCGATTTTTCTACCTCTGATTTTTTCCAAATCTCTATTTTTCATTTTTAAAAGATTTGATGAATTAAATTCACATTCTCCTCCAATAGTGTAAAGACCATGCTTAACATACCCCATCATTGCTAGTGCAAGAGTACTTTTTCCAGATCCAGACTCTCCAACAATACCAACGGTTTCTCCTTTTTTAATATTTGTGGTAATGTTTCTTAATATTAAAATTTCTTCACCTTTTTTACTTTTAAATCCAATAGATAAATTTTTTACTTTTTGAATTATTTCAGTCATTTTTAAACAGGCGCTTTTGTTGATCTATCTATACCTAAGGCTTTAGCAAAAGCATCAGCTGTCAAATTGATGCCAATTATTAAGCTGCTTAAACCAACAATTGGAGCTATCACTGACCAATAAGCAAATGACATTAGACCTCTTGCATTTGATATCATCAATCCCCAATCTGGAGTTGGAGGGCTAACACCAAAGCCTAGGAACGACAAAGAACTAAAGCCAAGTAGCATCCATGACCATCTCATTGCACCTTCCACTAAAATTGCATCTCTTACATTTGGAATTATCTCATTCCATATTATTGAAAAATTACTATGCCCTCTTGCTCTAGCGGATACAATAAAGTCTTTTGCAATAACATCATGAGTTGCAGCTCTTGCTACTCTTACAATTCCTTTACCATAAAAGAAACCTAAAGCAGGTATCAATACTTCGGTTGATGTACCTAACAAAGATACAATTAACAACATTGCTAATATCCACGGTATAGATAAA
>CACLPR010000021.1 GCA_902608845.1 uncultured Pelagibacteraceae bacterium | reverse complement strand
ATACACGAATATTTCCAATAAATAAATATATGCAAATAGAACAATTTGATACAGGTTTAAAAACAAAAACTAATGTTCAAGACATTATTCTGTCACCAGAAAAAAATTTACAAAATAAAAATTTAATCCGAGGCTATCTTAATAAAATTATTAAATCAGGTGTAAGTGAATTAGACAAGAATTTAGATGAAGCATTTATAAATGATGTAAAGATAAATAGTTTTTATCCAATAAACGAATTTGAGGGACTTAAAAATCTTAAAGAAAAAATCTTTATACCTTTATTTGAGGCTTTTCCTGATCTTGAAAGAAGAGAGAATATTGTTGTTGGTGGTGCTTTTAGAGATAAGGTTTTAGTAGGTTCATACTCAGTCCTTTCAGGATACTTTATAAAACCTTGGTTAGGAATTAGACCAAATTATAAAATGATTAATCTTAGATGCTGTGAAATTCATGAGCTCAAAGAAAAAAAAATAGTAGAAAGTCATATCTTAATTGATGTGATGGATTTTTTAAGACAATGTAGCATTTCTTCGATCAATCCATCTAGAGGCTCTGAGGGAGCTTGGCTTCCACCTATAAATACTGATGGAGTAAATTTTTATGAAAAAAATATGGAGGTATCCAATTTTAATTTAAAACAAGCACTCTCTATGAATAGAAGTCTTAATTTGAAACCTGAAAAAGAAAACTTATCAAATGAGGAATTAAAAAATAGATTATTAAATCATCCTCAAAAAGAATATTGGCATGAAAAAATGATTTGGTATGGACCATGTGGAATAGGTACCTCAAGATCACTCGAGGGATTTATTGATATGCATCAGTTACCATTTAGAAAATCTTTTACTGAAAGAGACTATTTTAAACTAGGGCATTATTGTGAGATAGGAGATGGTAAGTTTTCCTTGTGTGCAGGTTGGCATAGCATAGAGGCATATTACGGTTCAAATGATTGGCTTGGATATAAGGCAAACAAGCAAAAATTAACAATGCGTGTTATGGATTTTTACCATCATGATGAAGGAAAAATTCGTGAAAATTGGGTACCAATTGATATACTTCATATTCTAAAACAAATCGGCATAGATGTTTTAGATAATATTAAAGGCTAAAATGGCAAATATAAAATTTACTGGAGTACATAAATCTTTTGGCTCCAATAAGATTATTACAGACTTCAATTTATCCGGCAAGGATGATGAATTTCTTGTACTAGTTGGGCCGTCTGGATGTGGAAAATCGACTTTGTTAAGGATGATCGCAGGTTTAGAAAAGATTGATGAAGGTGAAATATTTATTAATGATCAAAAAATAAATGATCTACATCCTTCCAAACGACAAACTGCAATGGTGTTTCAGTCATATGCTCTTTACCCTCACATGAACGTTTATGAAAATATGTCATTCGGATTAAAAATAGAAAAGAGATCTAAAGAAGAAATACAAACAAAAGTTATGCAGGCAGCAAAAATATTAAAGATAGAGGAATTGCTGGAAAGAAGACCCAAACAATTGTCAGGAGGGCAGAGACAAAGGGTTGCAATTGGAAGAGCAATTACAAGAAATCCAAAAATATTTTTATTTGATGAACCTTTATCAAATTTAGATGCAGCACTAAGATCAGAAATGAGAGTTGAGATCTCCAAATTACATAATCAAATTAAAACAAATATGATCTATGTTACTCATGATCAGGTAGAGGCAATGACTTTAGCAGATAGGATTGTAATATTAAATCTTGGTAATATTGAACAAGTTGGAACCCCAGACGAGATTTATAATAACCCAGCAAATATTTTTGTAGCTCAATTTATTGGAACTCCAAAAATGAATATTTTACCATTAAATAATGAAAATATAATTTCAGATAATAAAATTATTTTTTTAGGCAATGAAATAACTTTTGAAAAAACTAAATTTGATAAAAAGAAATATTTCTTAGGAATAAGACCTGAACATTTTAACTTAACTAGTGAATCACAATTTAAATTTAAGCCTAAAATTGATCTTGTTGAAAACTTAGGAAATGAAAAGATTGTATACATGAGTAACGACAACTTAGAACTTAGTGCAAAAATTTCTAGTCAGGAAGATTTTCAAAATCAGATTAATTTTGACTCTAAAGATATTTTTATTTTTGACGAAAACGGAAGAAGAATTTAAATTTTTTTAAATATTATTATTTCATTAATTATTTAATATGAATTGGATAGTTGTTACAGTTATTGCGGCTTTTTTTCAGAATTTAAGGTCCTCATTTCAAAAAAAAATTAATAAGGATGTTTCAACTATAGCATCTACTTATGTTAGGTTTTCTTTTGCTTTGCCTTTAGCATTAGTCTTTTTTTTTATATATTTCAGAGAAGTTTCTGTAATTAATGAAATACTTAATCAACCAGGTTTCTTATTTAATGTAACTTTAGCATCAATTTTTCAAGTAATATTTACTTTTGTATTATTATATTTATTTAGGTTCTCAAATTTTGTTGTTGGAACTTCACTAAGTAAAACAGAAGTTGTACAAGTAGCTATATTTGAATATTTAATATTAAATGAAAAATTAAGTAAGCTAGGTATAAGTGGAATTATAATATCAACTCTAGGTGTAATAATTTTGTCTGTTAAAGATTTAAAATTATTTCTTCAAAACATATTTTCAAAAACAACATTAATTGGACTAATATCCGGTTTATTCTTAGCTCTGAGTATTGTTTATTTTAGATTTGCTGCATTATCTTTAGAAAATTTTAATTCAAATTTTGAAAAAGTAATATCAACTTTACTTTTTGGATTATTAATTCCAACAATTATTTTAACGATTTACCTTTTAGTCTTTGAAAAAAAAGAGTTTAAAAAACTATATAATGATAAATACGACTGTATGTTAATTGGCATTGGAGGTTTTTTTGCATCTCTCTCATGGTTTTATGCATTTACATTAATCCAAGCATCCTTTGTAAGAGCAGTTGGTCAGATCGAATTATTATTTAGTTATTTTTCCTCAAAATATTTATTTAAGGAAAAAGTAAAACTTACAGAAATTTTAGGTATTACTGTTTTTGTAATTGGAGTTACAATTTTATTAATTTCTAGAGTTTAAAACTAATTAGAAAATCCGTATTTTCTAAGTCTTACATCTCCAGTTCGAGCATGAGCTTCCATACCTTCATACCTCGAAATTCTTGCGCAAGCTGCACCCACTTCTTTAGTTGATTCCTTTGTCATTCTTTGGAAACTCAATGTTTTAATGAATTTTCCTACAAATAAACCGCCTGTATATTTCCCCGCACCTTTTGTTGGTAAAATGTGGTTTGTTCCAGAGCATTTATCACCATAAGCAACTGTAGTTTCTTCTCCAATAAATAATGATCCGTAGTTTTTTAATCGATCATGAAACCATTGAAGGTTTTTAGTCTGTATTTCTAAATGTTCAGGAGCATATTCATCACTGATTTTAGCCATTTCTTCGTCTGTATCGCATAAAATAACTTCCCCATAGTCTCTCCAAGCTGCGCCAGAGTTTTCTCTTGGTAAGTCTGGTAAATCTGCAATTAACTCTGGTACTCTTTTCATTACATATTCAGCTAATGATTTACTAGTAGTAAATAACCATGCAGGAGAGTTGTAACCATGCTCTGCTTGCCCAACTAAATCAAAAGCTACTAATTCTGGGTCTGCTGTTTCATCTGCTATAACTGCAATTTCTGTAGGACCAGCAAATAAATCTATACCTACTTTGCCAAATAAAATTCTTTTTGATTCTGCAACAAATTGATTTCCAGGACCAACAAGCATATCAGCAGGTGCATTACCAAAAAGACCATAAGTCATTGCAGCAATAGCCTGAACTCCACCTAAATTCATTATTACATCTGCTCCACATAAGTCAGCGGTATAAACAATAGAAGGATGAACTCCAATACCAGGTTTTGGTGAGCTGCAAACAATAATATTTTTAACACCAGCAACTTTAGCTGTGGTAACACTCATTACAGCAGATGCTATATGAGCATATCTTCCTGCAGGTACATAACAACCTGCTGTATTAACAGGAATTAATTTCTGTCCTGCAAACAAACCATCTGAAAGCTCTACCTCAAAATCTTGGCCATAATTTTTTAATTGTGCTTCAGCAAACTTTCTTACTCTTTCATGGGAAAACTGAATGTCATCTTTTGTTTTAGGATCTAAATTTTTTTTAATTTGTTCAATTTTTTCTCTTGTAACTACTACTTCTCCTTCATATTTATCAAATTTTTTTGATAACTCGATACATCCTTCTTCTTTTGTTTTCTCTATATCTTTTAGAATATTTTCTACAATCTCTCTTGTTTTTGTATCATCAGTAGAAGAAGTTTTGGGTGATTTTTTTAAATAATTTATTGCCATGTCTAAATCCTAATTTAATTATTATTTTTTTTCAATATTCATTTAATCCAAAGCTACCACAGCTGCCGCAATAGATGCTAGCCTTGCTGTCGCATCATCTGATCTACTAGTAATTACCACTGGAACTTTTCCTCCTATTACCACTCCTGCCGCACACGCTCCCATAAAATAAATCATCATTTTAACTAGAGCGTTACCTGCCTCAACATTTGGAACTAATAATACATCTGCATCTCCTGCAACTATATTTTTTATCCCTTTTATTTCTGCAGATTTTTTTGACACACTATTATCAAATGCTAGAGGTCCAAAAATATCTGCATTAAGACTTTCTTTTCCAGCTAATTCACATATTTCTTTAGCATCAAGTGAACTTTGCATGCTGTCTAAAACTTCTTCTGTTGCAGAAAGAATGGAGACTTTTGGTCTTGCTATTTTTATTCTATGACAAAAATCAACTACATTTTTTAAAATATGCATTTTTGTTTTAACATTTGGATTAACATTTAGAGCACCATCAGTTATTATTAGTGGTTTATCCTCTTTATCCAAAGTCATATGCCAAATATGACTCAACCTTTTTTTACCAATCAAATTATATTTTCGTAACAGAACTTCTTTCATTAAAATGTCAGTGTGTATATGACCTTTAACAATTATTTTGACTTTTCCATCACCAGCAAGCTTTGCCGCAATTTTAGCAGTGTTATTTTCAATTGGCTCATTTATTATTTCATATTCTGAGATATCGAATTTTAACTCCTCAGCAGTTTTTTTGATTTCTATTTCATCACCTATAAAAACAGGGATGATCAATTTTTCTTTTACGCAATCCATTATAGATAGCATAGGAAGTCTTTTGCCTGCATTTACGATTGCTGCTTTGGCACCTCTTTTTTGGTGAGCAATATCAAGTAAATTGAATGGACAGACTGTTGATTTATCTGAAAGCATTTGAATTTATATATACTAAATTAATAAAAAAACTAATATAGTATTATTGATATAAGGATAAAAAGTGGAAGTAGTTACCAAAATAGCTCCCATCGCTCTAGCTCTTATAATGTTAGGTCTTGGATTAGGATTAACTGGACGTGACTTTTTAAGAGTAATCAATAATCCTAAAGATTTTATAATCGGCTTTGTCAGTCAGCTGATACTTTTACCAATAGTTGCATTTATAATTGTATTAATATTAGATTTGCCAATTGAAATTGCTGTAGGCGTTATGATTATAGCTGCAGCTCCTGGTGGAGTAACATCAAATGTAATGACAAAATTTGCAAATGGAGATGTTGCATTATCAATCTCTTTAACCGCTATAATAAGTCTGATTAGTATTATTTCTGTTCCTTTTATTATTTTTAAATCAGCAAATTTATTGGGAGTTACAGATATATCTTCTGATATCACCATGACTGGTATTGCATTAAAAATGGCTCTAGTTGTTACAGTGCCTGTTATTTTAGGAATGATTATAAGGAAATTTGCAGAAAATTTTGTTTCTTCAAATATTTCTATAATTGAAAAAATCACAACTGTTTTATTTGTAATTGTTTTTGCAACAATATGGATTGAAGAAAGGGAGAATATATTCAATTACTTAAAACAAGCGGGTTTTGCTGTTCTTGTGCTTAATATTGTCATGATGGTGCTTGCATATTACATAGCCAAGTTATTAGCAACTGGCATAAAGCAAAGAAAGTGTATTTCAATTGAGTGTGGACTTCAAAATGGCACATTAGCAATATTTGTCGCTACACAAATATTTAGTGACATTAGTTATATTATTCCAACGGCAGCATATGCTCTTATTATGTATTTAACAGGCTTTATAATGATTTTTATTCTTAGAAGATCTACCTAATATTTATTTGCCCGAATATCTTAAAGATTAAACGAGAAAGTGAGAGTACATTTTTTTCCTGCAGTTTAATAGTGTCAGATAATGTTTTGTCTTGCATGTTAACATTAAACAGTTTTTTTTTATTAACACTTATATATTTATTTTTTAGCAAATAATTTAATTTTCTAACAACAGTTGGTCTAGGAATATGAGTTATTTCTGAAATTGACATGGTATTTACACCAGTTTCAGGAACTATTATTTTGTTCTTTTTCCACTTTGAAAAGTTCCATCCATTAGCTTCATAAGATTTTGTAACAAGTGAATGCCACATTATAACCATTCCAACTGAAAATATTTCAAGATCTCCTACCTGTTTTTTCCATCTATTTGTAAAAATAAAAATAAATTCTAAAAAAAAATACCAACAATATGTGAAATTATTTTTAATTTCATTTGAGATTTCATCAAATTGCTTAGATTGATTAATTAAATTATTTTTTTCACATATCTCAACAATCTTTGAAAGTAATGCACATAAATTTTGAAGAGTATTTTTAGGTTGAACCAGTCTAAAAGCTGATCTATCGATATATATTTTTTTGCCAATTTTTTTTAGTACACCAAATTCTTCTAAGCGAAGAATTTTTCTTCTAGCACTCTCTTTGGGAATAATTAAATTTTTTGATATTTCAATAATATTTATTCTGTCTAGTTCTAATGATTTATCATATAAGAAAAAAGTATCATAACTCTCTACAAGTCCATTTTGAATATAATAATCAAAATCTTTATTTATAAGATAAAGAATTATTAAATACTTATCTATGTCTTGAAATGTTTCATATGATGAATTAGTCCATTCAGATAATAACTTATAGTAAAAGGGAGCTATTTCATCAAAATTTTCTACAATAGTGTTTTGAATTTTGTTTTCACTTAATTGTGATGAGTTTTTAATCATTTTCCGCAAACCCATTTTAATCTTTTGACCCCATTTTGGACATCAAATAAAATTTTAATAACCCATTTCGGACACTTGAGAAATAGCATCAAAATTTATATGTGTTTTAATAGTTTTTATATGAGTTTGAATAGCCTAAAAAGAGCATCTAATATTGAAATTTCTTCTCAATTAACAGGTAACGTAAATATTGATACCCCTCAAAAAGTAAATATTGATGCTCTTAAACTCAAAATGATTAAACAAGAAAAAAAAGATAATTTTAAAAATAAAGCTATCGTCGTATCACTATTTTTTGGATTAGGACTACTTGGATATTTTGTTTCTATTTAACTTTAATAATCAAATAAATTATCTAAAAATTTAGGCATTCTCAACAATTATCAGTTATTGTAATAAGAAATAATTAGTAAATAATAAAGATATGAAACCATTTGCAGGATATTTAATTTTAGCCTTAGGAATTACTACAGGCATAGCTGCAAACAGTTTTGCAAAGATTTCAGATGGTTTTACAAAACTGACACCAACTATTGCTTGTTTGCTTTTAATGAGTATTACAATGTTCTCTTTGGCAAAAGCAATGTCAGTGATACCTGTAGCATTTAGTTACTCAACTTACAGCGGATTAACAGTTGCGGGTGTAGTTTTGTTTGGGATATTAAAGTATAATCAAGTTCCTAATATTTATGGATTAATTGGTATTTGCTTAATTGTAACTGGGGTTATAATGGTGAATTATCTAGGACGAGCAGGTTAACAATTTAATCTATTTCAATAAAATACGAATATCTTCCATTATATTATCCGGAATTTTAATTTCTGATTTATAATTCTTTTTATATCTTCTTAATTTGTTTTCTCCTGGATATAATATTTCTTTAAGTCCTTTTAATTTAGGAAGTTTTTTAATTCTTTTTATGTTTTCTTTTATTCTTTTTTTATAATTTGATTGAAATAAGTTTGCTTTCATTACAATAAATAAATGACCAATATTTTGTGGCCCAGAAAAATCATCAAAAGGATCTTTCACTTTTCCACCGTGATTACCTCCTGTGTAAACACCACTTAATATATCTACCATCCACGCAAGTCCTGATCCTCTAAACCCTGCTATAGGAAGTTGAACACCATCAAGTGCTTTTTTAGCATCTGTTGTTGGATTACCAAATTTATCCAAAGCAACACCTTCAGGAATTTTTGAATTGGTTCTTGATGCAACTCTAATTTTTCCTCTATTGATCTTTGAAACAGATGTATCTAAAATGAAAGGCACTTTTGATCCTGTTGGAGATCCAAAGCAAATCGGATTTGTGCCAAACAATGACTTAATAGCACCATGTGGAGCAATTGCAGGTGGAGCGTTGGTAAAAACTAAAGCAATCATATTTTTCTTAACAGCTTGTTCAGCGTAATATCCTGACATTCCATAATGACCACTGTTTTTAACAGCAACCAATCCAATTCCAGTTTCTTTTCCATTTTTTATAGCTTTTTTAATTGCTATATCAGCTGCAACAAACCCAATGCTATCATCTGCATTTATGTGTGCCACAGACTGAGAAATTTTTTTTATTTTTATTTTAGGTTTAGGGTTAATTAATTTATGATTTATACGGTCACAATACATTTTTAGCCTTGATAATCCATGTGTAGGGGCACCAACTAATTCAGCATTGATTATTGCATCAGCACATATTTTTGAGTGATTTATCGTGAGTTTATGTTTTCTAAATATTTCAACTATGATTTTTTTAAGTTTATTTTTTTCCATTAAATATTTTTTAAATCCTTATTAAAAAATGAAAGTATATCACTCACTAGAATATCTGGTTCTTCCAAAGCTGCAAAATGACCACCGTTTGGAAATCTCCTCCACCTTTTAATATTAAAAATTCTATTTACGTATGATCTAGGAGGCCATTCTAGCATTTCTTTTGGAAAAATTGCTATTGCTGTAGGTACATTTATTTTTTTGAAATTTTTTGGAAAAGATCTTCCTCCCTCTTTTCTTCTTCCAAAATATATCCAACTAGCGGTATTAAAACTTTTAGTTATTATATAAATCATTATATTTGATAACAATTCATCTTTTGAAAATGTTTTTTCAATCTTACCCATTTTTAAATCTGACCAACCATGAAATTTTTCCAAAATCCATGCTGCTGTTCCTACAGGACTATCAATCATTGCATAAGATAAGGTTTGAGGTTTAGTAGCTTGTTGAGTTCTATATCCTTCCTGCATAATTTGATCAAAGTTAAATTTTTTTTCCCATTTTTTCTCTTTAACATTTTTTGTTCCTTTTGGATGTCTAAGAGGTAAGCAATTAATATGTATTCCTTTACAATTCTTAGAGCTATCAAGACCAATCCATCCGGCAATAGTTGCTCCCCAATCGCCTCCTTGTACGTAATAATTTTTATAGCCTAAGTTTTTAACCATAAATTTATTTAATATTTTTCCTATTTTTCTTGGGCCTAAGGCTTTTTTGATTTGAGACGAAAATCCAAATCCAGGTAAAGATGGAATAATTACATCAAACCCGTCTTCAATTTTTCCTCCAAATTTTTCTGGGTGAGCAAGTCTTGGAATGATATCTAAAAATTCAGTTATGCTTCCTGGCCATCCATGTAAAAGTAATAATTGTTTAGAATTAGGATTTTTACTTTTCTCAAAAATAAAATGTAAGTTTATATCTTCAACTTTAGTTTTATAATTTTTAAATGAATTGATTTTGTTTTCAAATTTTTTCCAATTATACTTTGTAATCCAGTATTTAGATATGGTCTTAAGATAGTTCAAATTGGTTCCATACTCCCAACCATTCATATTTTGAGCAGCACTCCAAGGAAAGTTTCTTACTTTTTTATAAATTTCGTTAAGCGTGCTTTTAGGCACACTTATTTTGTATTTTTTGATCATCAATTAATTATGACTTATCCAAATTGTTTTAGTTTGAAGAAATGAATTTAGAGCCTCAGTTCCTTGATCTCTACTAAGTGATCCAGATTGCTTATAACCTCCAAATGGAGTTTTGATATCTCCCTCAGAAAAAGTGTTTACTGATACAGTTCCACAAGGCAAACTTTTAGCTAAATGAAAAGCTCTATTAATGTCTTGAGTAAAAACACTAGCGTGTAATCCATACTTCGAATTACTAGCTATTTTCAAGGCCTCCTCATCATTTTTAACTGTTAAAACACCTAGCACTGGTCCAAAAATTTCCTCTTGAGCAATTGTCATATTTTCTTTTAATCCATCAAATAGTGTTGGTTTTGCATAAAAACCTTTTTGCTTTTTGCTTGAAACTCCTCCAGATAAAAGTTTTGCTCCTTCGTCTATACCTTTTTGGATATACCCATCAACAGTTTGCAAGTGTCCTTTTGAAATCATAGATCCCATATTTGATTTTAAATCTAATGGATCTCCTACTTTTAGCTTTTTAACTTTTTTAATAACTTTGTCTAAAAATTCATCTTTAACTTTTTTATGAACTATCTGTCTCATATTTGCTGAACAATTCTGTCCACCATTCCAAAATGCAGAATTCATGGCATTATCAATTAAATCATCTGTAATTTTAGCATCTTCTAAAACTATAAACGGACTTTTTCCTCCCATCTCTAATGCAACAGGTTTTAAATTACTTTCACTTGAGTATTTTAAAAAATAACCACCAACTTCAGTTGAACCTGTAAATGAAACTGCATCAACATCTTTGTGTCGACCTAAAGCTTCGCCAACATCACCATAACCAGGGAGCACATTCAAAACTCCATCCGGTATTCCAGCCTCTTTTCCAATTTGAGCAACTCTAATTGCTGTAAGAGGCGTATCTTCTGCTGGTTTAATAATTACTGAACAACCAGCTGCAAGAGCTGGTGCCATTTTCCATACCGCCATCATTAAAGGAAAGTTCCAAGGGACAATTCCAGCAACAACTCCTATTGGTTCTTTAACAATTAAACTAGTTATAGATGGTTCTGTTGGACCAACTTTTCCGAATACTTTATCAATTAATTCTCCATACCACTGAAAATGCATTGGTGCATCATTTGCAACTTCATTAATACAGTCAGCGATAAGTTTACCTGTATCTATGCATTCTAAAACTGAATTTTCATCGCCATGTTTTCTAAGTAATTCAGCAAATTTTAATAAAACCTCTTTTCTGTGTTCAGGTGAACTCTTAGACCAAACACCGCTATTAAAAGCTTTTCTTGAGACTTTAACTGCCAAATCAACATCTTTATGATTGCATTTTGCAACAGCACAAAGCTTTTGGCCAGTTGCTGGATTGATTGTTTCAAACTTTTTACCATCAATAGCATTTACATATTTACCATTAATGAATGCTCTTCCTTCAAATTTAAGTTTATTTGATATTGTTTTATATTTGTTTCCTGAGCTCATAAATTTCTTTCTATAAATTTTATTTTATTTAATTTCTAAATTTTAAATCTAAGGCACCTTTAGACTAAAATAAATAGATTAACTAATAATTATTAATACAACTTTTGATTGCAACCCATTTTGAAAACAAATCTTCCTTTTTTTGTTTTACTTCCTCTTCAAATTGAATTTAAATATTAATAATACAATTAATTAAAAGGAAATTTTATGTTTATTAAAAAAATTTGTAAGTCATTGCTTACAGTAATTGCAGTTACTTTCTTTGCTCAAGCCGCGTATGCAGAAGTAACTCTAAAGCTTGGGACAACTGGTAGATTAGGTATGCCAATTGGAGATGCTATAGATCAAGCTCTTATACCAGCTATGGAAAAAGCATCTGGTGGTAAAATGAAAATTGAGCCACATTATCAAAGAAGCTTATGCGCAGAGCAAAAATGTGGTGAACAAGCCAACCAAGGGCTTATAGCTCTATGGACTAGTTCTACTGCAAACTATGGTAACTTTGGACCAGAGTTAGCAATTTTTGATTTGCCTTTCATATTTAAATCACTGGAAGATGCAAAAAGAATATCAGATGAATGGTTAGCTGAAAGACAGTGCAAACTTGCACTTGAAAATGCCGGTCATATTTGTCTTTCTGTATATTCAAGTGGTGGATTTAGACAACTTGGAAATGCAACTAAACCAGTTCATGAACCTGATGATATGAAGGGACTGAAATGGCGTACTACAAAAAGTCCAGTTGAGTTCATGCTAGTTAAAAATTGGGGTGCAACTCCAACACCTTATGACTGGAGTCAGTTATATCAAGGTTTACAATCGGGTGTAGTTGAAGGCCAGTACGTAGCATCACCTTGGCAGCATGTAGCAAAACTTCATGAAGTTGCTAAGTATTTTACAGAGATTGGTGGAATGTGGTCAGGAAATATTCTAGCGATGGACGCAAAACAATATAATGCATTGTCTGACCAACAAAGAAAATGGTTACACCAGGCAGCTGATGCTTATGGAGAAAAAGTAAACGAGTTAGATAACGCTTGGATTAAGAATGGTGAAGATGCAATTAAAGCATCTGCTAAAGAATGGTATGTACCAACAGAAGCGGAGATGACAAAGTGGAGAGCGGGTGCAATCGGTGCTTGGTTAGACGCTAAAGGTACTTTTGAACCAGAAGTAGCAAAAAGAGTACTTATGGAACAAGGCATGGATGGATTTGTAGCTCAATTAGAGGCAGCTGGGGCTCTGTAAATCGTTCAAATAAAATAGTGTAAAGATCATTTAGCTCAATTATAAGAGTTAGATGATCTTTACCAAAATCAAATCATAACTTATAAATATTTATGGAAAGTATTATTTTACTCGTAGTACTCCTTTTTCTAATTTTATTAGGAGCTCCTATTGGTTTTATATTAATACTTATACCATTTGTTTATATTCTACTAACAGATGCTGTTCCTCTTGTTTTAATACCTAGTCAAATGTTTACAGCCATTGACTCAGTTCCATTGACCGCGATTGCATTTTTTATGTTGACGGGTGAATTAATGACAAGTGCTACGATTACGGACCGCTTAGTTGCTTTAAGTAGGGCGCTAATTGGACGTATCAAAGGCGGATTAGCTCAAGTAAATGTACTTGTTAGTATGTTTTTTGCTGGCATGAATGGCTCTGTCGTAGCAGATACAGCTACAGTCGGGGCATTAGTTTTACCAGCAATGAAGAAAGCAGGTTATCCTGCTGCATTTTCAGCTGCGGTTACAGGAGTAAGTTCCACTATTGGAGGGATCATTCCACCTAGTATCATGATGATTGTACTTGCTAACGCAACTGAGATTTCGATTGCATCTTTATTTGCAGCAGGGATTGTTCCAGGAATCTTGATTGGAGTTGTGATAATGGTAATAAATCATTATTTTGCAGTTAAATATAACTTCGAGCGTAGCGATGAACCATTCTCGGTACGTCGAGCTGGTAAAGAACTATACCGATCTTCATTTGCTCTTTTGATACCATTGGTTTTAGTAGGTTCAGTAATGGGAGGTGTAGCATCGGTTGTTGAGGCTGGAGCTATAACTGCTTTGGTTGCTTTATTTACAGGTGTATTTGTTTATCGAACCATCAAATGGAAAGATTGTACCGGCGCTTTTCGTCGGGCGTTCCGAAATTCAGCAATGGTCTTTATTATAATAGCTGCTTCAGGACCTTTCAGTTGGTTACTCACTTCTCTTGGTGCAATCGGTGATCTCGAAACCTGGCTTTTGGGATTGGCAGATTCCCCTATATTATTTGTTTTGGCTTTAATATTATTCATTTTTCTTCTTGGAACGGTAATGGACTCTGCAGTTAACATTATCATTGTTGGTCCAGTACTAGTAAATGTTATGTCTCAAGCTGGCTTTCCAGAGGTGCAAGCAGCCATGGTTGTAATAGTTGGTTTCTTAATAGGATCAGTAACACCACCAGTTGGTGTTGCTTATTTTACCTCTGCAACAATAGCACAGGTCCGTCTTGAAAAGGTTGCTATCGCGCTAATTCCTTATCTGGTTGGATTGTTTTTACTCTTATTTTTTATTCTTGTTGTACCAGAATTAACAATGTTTCTTCCAAACTTATTGAGTAATTAATTATATGTTGAAATTTTTAAACAGTATTGACCGTTTTGTCCATCGTATGTTGGAAGCTATGTGCTCACTCTTATTAGCTGCTATGGTTGGTTTCACTCTTTATAATGTTACAATGAGATATGTTTTTAATAACCCTCCAGTTTGGGGTGATTTGCTAACAGTATTAAGTAATATATGGTTAATGTTTATAGCACTTTCTCTGACAGCCAGAGATAATGAACATGTAGCTTTAAATTTAATTTATGAAAAATTACCAGAAAGAGTTTCTTTATACATACGCCAGTTCTGGAAAATTATGATTATGATAATTGGTGTAGTCCTAATTATTTATGGAATTGAGCTTGTAGAGGGTATGAGAGGGAAGTATTGGGAAATGTGGTATTTTGAAATTAGTATGCAAGGTATTGAGTTCAAAGAGAATTATATGCCAAAAAAATATGCAGTTGCAATTTTACCATTAGCTGGATTTTTGACGACTATTGGTGCTGCAATTGGTTTTTTCAAAAAGGTTTAATTCTTAAAAGTTTATTTTTAACCTTTACCTCTCCAAGGAATAGTTCTGTCAATTATTTTTCTTAGCGTTATATCAAACAACAACCCTAACATTCCCATTATAAAAATAGTTATCCAAATTACTTCATATTGAAAATATTTTTTTGCAACGTTCTCAACAAATCCAATACCAGTTGTTCCAGCTAAAAATTCTGCAGCGACCAGAGTTCCCCAACACATTCCAACTGCAACTCTAATACCTGTGAGTATTTCGGGCAAAGAATTTGGAAATATCACATGTCGTAGTATTTGTCTTTTTGAGGCACCTAATGAGTGAGCAGCATGAATTTTAGAAAGTTGAGTTCCTGATGCTCCAGCTCTAGCAGATATAATCATAATTGATAAAGAAACCATAAATAATAAAAATACTTTTCCAGTATTATCAATTCCAAGTACTGAGATTATAAGTGGAGCCCAAGCTAATGGAGGTACTGGTCTATATAGTTCAATTAAAGGATCAAAGAAACCTTTAGCAAAACGGTTTAGACCCATAAATAAACCTAATGGAACCCCTATAATTATTCCAAAAACTAATCCTAAAAATACTCTTAAGAACGAGTCCCAGATATGGCCATAAGGTACAGGAATCTTAAATAATTTAAAATCACCAGTTACTACTTTTAAAACTTTGCCTTTAAAATTTTCTTTAACAATTCCCTCACTTGTATGAACAGGGTAGTTACCCGGCAAAACATCCGCAATCCAATCTGGTAAAATAAATCCGACTATTGAACTAACATCAATCATTTCTATCCATAGAAGAGGTATATTTTTATATCCAACACTTGGATTAGACATTAGGATAAATTTATTTACTGTGTCTGACGGTTTGGGTAACCATCTCCCAGAACCTTGTTCAGAGCAACTCGGTCCACTAGCAACAATTGTTCCAGCTGGAAATAAAACAATATCAATTAATCTAAGACCAGCTTGTTCTTTTTCCTGAAGATCATCAAATTCAATAATCGCTTTTTGCATTTCATTTAGTGCATTTGGCGGATAAATGCTTGCAAATTCAATTCTTCTTGCAATTTTGACTATATTTTTTGCATAATCTGAGGCAATTTCCTCATTATCATCTAAACTTTTTCTATATGTTTTAACTTCATCCTTCAGTTCTTTAATTGAACTTTTGAACTGTGGATTATGATTTCTTAATTTAAAAAATTTATCATTAATTTTTTTTAGTTGCTCTGCTGCGGCTTGAAATTTTAAACCTTTTGAGGT
>CACLPR010000020.1 GCA_902608845.1 uncultured Pelagibacteraceae bacterium | reverse complement strand
ATAAATCAAACCTGATTAAAGTTGAAGAAGATCAATTTATCGAGGAATTTCTACCTCAAGTTGTTTGTAGTAATTCCAATTGCGAAGTTGTCGATAAACAAGGAAACGCTAAAGGTTATATCTCAAATAAAGAATTACAAGAATCGCTGAGAAGCTCATAATTTATATTGTGCAGTTATGGAAAAAAAACATAAGCAAAATTGTTGATTTAGAAAAATATCCTATTCACGACTTACAATCTCACAAAATAAAAAAAATAATTGAAAAATGTAAAGCAGAATTAGAAAATGATAGTTGTTCAGTAATTCCAAACTTTATTTTACCAAATTCTTTAGCAGTTATGAGAAAAGAATTAGAGCAACAGCTAGATGAAGTTTATATGTCTAAAGAAAGTATCAATGCATATCTTTATGCAAAAGATGACCCCTCTCTTCCTAAGGATCATCCAAAAAGAATTTTTATGAACAGATACAATGGATATCTAAACTCTGATTGTTTTGCAAAAAATTCCGAAATGAAATTTCTTTACGAAACTGAAGAGCTACTTAAATTCGTGTCCGCTTGTCTAGGAATTTCTCCAATTTATAGATGGGCTGATCCCTTAGCTTGTCATGCTTATAATGTAATGGAGCCTGATGGTATATTGCCTTGGCATTTTGATAGTTGCGAATTTACTTTAAGTCTTATGATACAAAAACCAGAGCAAGGTGGGATATTTGAGTATTGTCCAAATATAAGAGAACCAGGAAATGAAAGATTTGATGAAGTAAAAAAAAGTGTTAGATGGAGATCGTTCAAAAGTTAAACAACTTGAACTAAAACCTGGTGATTTACAAATATTTAAAGGACGATTTACTATGCATAGAGTAACCAAAATAATAGGAAAAACCTCACGTTACATGTGTATACCAGCATATGTATTAGATCCATGGAGAGTAAATACACCTGAACATTCTAAAGCAATTTATGGAAAGGTGTTGCCCATACATATAGAAAGAAATAAAGTTAGATCTGACGGTTTAGCCGATTAAATAAAATAATGTCATATAATTTTAAAAGTAAAAAGATAATTATTTCTGCTGGTGCTACAGGAATTGGATGGGCAACAGCTAAGGAGTGTCTTGAAAAAAGGTGCGAAGGTATTCGTTTGTGATATCGATAAAAAATCGATAAATAAATTAAAGAAAAATCCTTTGAATAATAAAAGATTGTTTTCTTTTCATTGTGATGCCTCAAATGAAAACGATGTAATAAATTTCTTTAAAGAAATTAAAAAAAAGACACAAAAAATTGATGCACTAATTAATAATGTTGGAGTAGCAGGTCCAACTGGAACTATGGAAAAAACTTAAGACAAAAGATTGGGAACAAACATTAAAAATAAATGTAATTAGTCATTTTATTTTTTCAAAATTAGCAATTCCAATGTTAAAAAAAAATAAAGGTGGTTCTGTAGTTAATCTATCTTCTACTGCAGGTATATTTGGTTTTCCATTAAGATCTCCGTATTCAGCAAGTAAATGGGCAGTTGTGGGAATGACAAAAACCTTAGCAATGGAATTAGGAAAATTTAAAATTAGAGTTAATGCGATTTGTCCTGGAACTGTAAAAGGAGACAGGATGGGTAGAGTAATCAGAGATAAAGCAAAATTTTTAAAAATTTCTAAAAAAGCTGTTGAAAGTGAGTTCGTTTCTATGACATCTCTAAACACTTGGGTTTATGAAAAAGATATTGGGAATATGTGTTGCTATTTAATTTCAGATGAGTCTTCTAGAATTTCAGGACAAGTTGTTGGTGTTGATGGAAACACTTTAAGAATGCATTAAGTTTTTATAAACTTTCAATAAATCCTAATAAGTTATTTGTTATTTGCTCAGGAGCCTCTATCAAAAAAGAGTGTTTTACATTTGGTATTATAACCAATTTAGAAATTTCAATCTCATTTGACATTCTTTCATTGTGAGAAGGTGTACAACCTCCATCATTTTCTCCTGTCATAAATAAACATGGCTTCTTAATTTCTTTTAACCATGAAATCATCTCAGTTTCTGCATATATTTTAAATACGTTGATAAAAACATCTTTATCAGTATCTATAACCTGATTTAATCTTCTTGATACAAGATCAGGATTTTTTTCTATGAAGTCATCTGTAAACCACCTCGTGGTTAAATTTTTTAAAGTTTGTTCAACACCTTTATTTTTTAAATCAGAAATAACATTCCACACTTTTTGTTTATCTTCTTCCGATCTTCCTGCCACCGTGGATAATAAACCTACTGAAATTACTCTTTCGGGAAATTTTCTTGCATAAGCAGGAGCAATCATACCTCCTAAAGAATGCCCCATAAAATGGGCTTTTTCTATACCTGTTCTTTCTCTAACTCTCTCAAGATCTAAAACAAGATCATCAAGATTAAAATCTTTATTACTTACGGGTGATTTTCCGTGGCCTCTTAAATCATAAGTTACAACTGTGAACTTATCTTTGAGTTTTGGAGCTATGAACCTCCATGCATCCTCTGCTCCTCCTACTCCATGGGTAAAAAAAATTGCAGGTCCTGATCCTGTTACTGAAAAATTACAATCTATGATACTCATAGATATTTATGCTACTTGAATGTTTGATTTTTTAAAATATGGAATTACATTTTCACCAATTCTATGCATCGACTCTATTAAATCTTTTTGTGATTGACCAAAACTTGAACTAAGAATAATTTCGTCAACTCCAGCCTCGGCATAGACACTTAACTTATCAATCATCTCATTCAGAGGACAGATCAAAAGATTTTCTTTTAATTCGTCTAAAGTTTGTTTTCTAGGCAAAGCTTCAATATTTCCTTCATTTACTTTACCAGGACCAGTAAACATATTATCAAATCGTTTGTAATATTCGTAAGCAAGTTTTGTTTTTTCTCTAGCTTCATTTTCATCTTTCGCTAAATAAGCCATACGTTGCATAGAAAGTTTTAGCAGTTTGCCCTCTTCCCCTAACTTTGTACAACCTTCTTTAAACGCATTCACTCTACTTAATAAAAGATCTTTAGTACCTGACAATACTGTTGATTGAACATGAAATCCCCTTGATGCTGCATCCTTAATACTTTCTAAATTCATGGCAGCTATCATCATTTGTACAGGATTACTTATTGGTCGAGGCATAATAGTGATTGGTTCAAAATCATAGAATTTACCTTTATATGAAACCTCTTTGTTTTTTAACAATAATTGTAATACCTCGAGCGACTCTATAAATTTTTCTTTTGATTTTTCTATGGGAGTTCCTAATCTTTGCATCTCCCAAGCAAAAGCACCTCTTCCAACGCCTAAAATTAATCTGCCATCAGTTAAAATATCTGCGGTTGCGACGTCACCAGCATATGTTCTCATATCGTGAAGAGGCAAAACAACTATTCCAGTTGTTATTTTAATATTTTTTGTGATAGATGCAATTTTTACAGCCATCTGCAAAGGTGATGGCATCATAAGTAAATTTATTAAATGATGTTCAGGAATTGATACTGTTGCATAACCAAGTTTCTCTGCAACAACACATTCTTCCAACATATTTTTAAAATGTTGTTTTGAACCAACATTTGTATCCGGCATGTAGCTAGTTAAGAAGTGGTTAAAGTCCATGTGTTTAATTTACCATTTTAATTTTTCTTAAGATATCTATTTTCTAATTTTATTTTCATATTTTTTTCTAAATAGTTGTAAATTGACTAAATACTCGTCTCTTATATTTGACAGTTGATTAATTGATTTTCCTCTAGATTGTTTTTTGGTACCTGAAATCAACCTTTCTGAGAGTTTTTTTGATAATTTTGGCGCTTTAAGCTTAGTCCATGGAAGTTTTAATGCTGGCCCAAACTGTTCTAACATATGCTTCATCCCAGCCTTTCCACCCGCTAAATGGAAGGTTAAAAATGTTCCCATTAAAGAATATCTTAAACCGGGACCATCCTCTATGGCTCTATCTAAATCCTCAGTTGTAGCATATCCATTATTAATAATATGTAACGCCTCTCTCCATAAGGCTTCTTGAAGTCTATCAGATAAATAACCAGGTAATTCTTTTTTTAGAACTATCGGATTCATTGAAATTGACTTATAAAATTTATTCGCAACTTTTAAAGATTTCTCACTAGTTTTTTTACCAGGAACTATTTCTACCAAAGGTAACAAATATACAGGATTGAATGGATGGCCAATAATACCTCTCTGAATATTTTTACATTTTGAAAAAATCTTTGATGGCAACAATCCTGAAGAACTTGATGAAATTAAAACATTTTTTTTGCAACTTTTAGAAATTTCCCTCATTAAAACAGTTTTTAAATTATAATTTTCTGGTGCACATTCTTGAATAAAATCAGCATCTTTAACTGCTTCTTCTAAAGATAGATAAAATTTTAAATTATTTAAATTTATTTTTTTTTTGTTAAAAAGTTTTTTTACATATGGAAGTGCTCTTTTTATTTCGTTAATCAAAATTTTTTTTTGCTTAAGATTTTTGTCGTAAGCATAAACGATTTTATTATGAGCTAAAAATCTTATAATCCACCCTATTCCGATTACACCTGTTCCAACTACAGCAACTTTTTTAATTTTTAACATTACTTGTGTTTAACAAGCTTAAGTTTTGTCCTAGTTTCCTCTGCTGTCATTATTGATGCTCCAAGATCTGTAACTATCCTTATTGCTTTCTCTACTAATTGAGCATTTGTTGCTAGTTTGCCCTTTGATAAATATAAGTTATCCTCCAAACCTACTCTTGGGTTTCCTCCCATTACAACTGTTTGAGCTACAAATGGCATTTCGTTTTTTGAAATTGCAAAACCTGACCACACTCCTTCTTTAGGCATTATGTCTTTCATGGCTTGCATTGCTAATGGGGTAGCGGGAGCTCCCCAAGGAATACCTAAACACATTTGAAACATTGGTGGATCATCAAGTAAGCCTTCTTTGTACAATTGCGATCCAAACCACATATTTCCTAAATCAAATGCCTCTATTTCTGGCTTAACTTTAATCTCTTGTAATTTTTTTGCAGCCTTTCTTAAATCATTTGGTGTATTAACTGTAATTACAGAACCATCTCCAAAATTTAATGTACCAGCATCTAAAGTACAAATTTCAGGTAAAAATTGTTCTGCATTAGCTATTCTTTCCATTACATTTGCCATATCGGTCATGGGCCCAAACTCTAGAGGATTTTTACCTTGACCAATGTCTAAATCTCCACCCATCCCAGTTGTTAAATTTAAAATAACATCTGTTTCACTTGACCTAATTCTATCTACTACTTCTTTATATAATTCTAGTCTTCTGCTTGGCGTTCCGTCTTCTTCTCTTACATGAATATGAGCAATTGCAGCACCTGCCTTTGCTGCTTCTATTGCGGATTTAGCTATTTGCTCTGGAGTTTTTGGTAAATCAGGATGTTTGCTTGCGGTATCTCCAGACCCAGTAACCGCGCATGAGATAAAAACGTTATTGTTCATAATTTATTTTTCAACTATATTTTAAAATCATATAAATGGAAATATCTGAATTACAGAAAGAATTAGCTGCTACTTTTAGATGGACAGCAAGACTAAATATGCACGAGGGTGTTGCAAACCATTTTAGTGCATGCGTCCCTAACTCATCTGATTTTTATGTAAATAAGGCAGGCATTCATTTTAGTAATATGAAGGCAAGTGATTTAATCTTGGTAACAAAAGAAAATAAGGAAGAACTAAAGAATAAACCAGACATAATTGATCCAACAGCTCTATATATACATAGCGCGATACATGAAAAAGCACCACATGCAAGATGCATTTTTCATGTTCACTCAAAATATGCAACTGCCCTCTCCACTCTTAAAGATCCTGTTATGAAACCTATCGATCAAAATACAATGATGTTTTACAATAGAGTATCTGCATTCAAAGAATTTGGAGGTCTAGGACTAGAAGAAGAGTCCATTAAGATGGCAAATGCTTTAGGAAACAAACAACACATGTTGCTTGCAAATCATGGAATTTTAACCACAGGAAGAACAGTGGCTGAAGGTTTTAACTCTCTTTATTATTTTGAGAGAGCAGCAGAAACATATCTTACAGCTCTATCAACAAACCAGGAACTTAATGTTGTAAGCCATGAAATTGCAGAAAAAACTGCAGAGGAACATGAAAATTTTCCCACAGATTTCGCAAATTTATTTTTATCTCAAATTAGAATCATTTTAGATAAAGAAGAGCCAGATTATAAAAATTAAGATGGACTTAGATAAATTAAAAGTAAGAAGAAGTTTTATATTTACACCGGGGCTTCACCCTGAAATGTTTCCAAAAGCGATTGCATCAGGTGCTGATATGGTTTGTATTGAATTAGAAGATGGAATAGCAATAAACGATAAAGAACAAGCCCGAAAAAATACTATAGAAGCTCTTAAAACGCTCGAAGTTAAAAATGATGTAGAACTAGTTGTAAGGTTTAATAATCAAAGAACTAAATTTGGTCTTTTAGATCTAGAAGCTTTTATATCAAGTAAAGTAAATCTTAAGGCTATTATGTTACCAAAAGTTAAAACGCCAGACGAAATAACATTTATAGACGATCTACTTACAGACTGTAATTTAGATACCGATCTTCATGTTATAATGGAAACAAATGAAGCTTTAGAGAATATTTATAATATTGCTCATGCTAGCAAGAGAATTGTAGCTTTATATTTTGGTGGAGTTGATATGGCAGCAGAGCTAAGAGTTGAGAATAAATGGGAAAATCTTGTTCATGCAAGATCAAAGTTGGTTCATGCGGGAGCTAGTGTCGGTGTAGATGTTATAGATGTGCCATATTTAGATTTAGAAAACATGGATGGAATGAGGAAAGAAGCTGAACAAGTAAGAAATCTAGGATTTACTGGAAAAGGCTCAATTCATCCCAAACAAATTCAAATTTTAAATGAGGTATTTACACCACCAAAAGATGAAATTACTAAGGCAAAAAAAATATTAGAAGAATTTAATAACTCAAATACAGGTTTAGTAGTTATAGATGGTAAGCTAATTGAAAAACCCGTTCTTAGAGAAATGAAAAGAAAAATACTAATAGCTGAAAAAATTAATAAGGGTTAAAAATGTCGTTTCATCTTGCCACAAGAAAAATTATCAAAGAGTGGACAGATTATAATGAACATATGAATATGGCTTATTATATCTTAATCTTTGATCAAGCCTGGGAAACGATGCTTAATAAATTTCAAATGGGTGGTGAAAATGCAAAATCAAATCTGAGAAGTACTATGGTTGTTGAAACTAGAACTACTTACAATAATGAGGTTAAAGAAAATCAAGAAGTAGAGGTATATTGCACACATTTTGACCATGATAAAAAAAGATTACATTTAAAATGTGAGATGTATGAAAAAGAAACTAAAACTCTTGCTGCTACAATGGAAAGTTTATCACTTTATATTGACTTGGGGAAAAGAAAGGTCACAGAATTTGAGGAAGATAAGCTAAAAATAATGGGTGAATTTATTAATGAAAATAAATCAAGTTTTAAGTCTGAAAACTTAGAATTATCTGGTAGATTAAAAAAATAGATTATGGAAATAAAATTAGTATCAGGTGCATTAGGAGCAGAAGTAAAAGGCATCGATTTAAAAGATAGTTCTTTAGAAAATTGGAAAAAAATAAATAATTTATTATTAGAACACAAGGCTTTATTCTTTAGAGATCAAGATATTACATCGGAAGAACAGATAAATTTAGCAAAACATTTTGGTCCATTAGAAAGACATATTTATGTTAAAGGAAGAAAAGATTATCCTGAAATACTAAGAATAATTAAAGCTCCAGAAGAAAAAAGACAATGGGGTGAAACTTGGCATACTGACGTAAGTTATAATCCAAAACCAACAAAAGTAATTATATTAAGATCAATTAAAGTTCCTCCAGTTGGTGGAGATACAATGTTTTCTAATATGGAAATTGCTTACGATACATTAAGTGATGAAATTAAAGATAAGGTTAAGGATAAAAAAGCCATTCATAGTTCTTTAGGTGCGGCAGCATTTGTTGAAGCATATAAGGAAATGGAAGGGAATGGTAATCTAGATGAATATTCAAATTCTCATCCAGTAGTTAGAACTCATCCTGAAACAGGAAAAAAAATTTTGTATGTAAATTCAATGTATACAAAAAAAATTTTAGATTTAGATGAAAATGAAAGTTCAGATATTTTAAATGAAATATTTTTACATCAAGAAAGACTTGATTTTACATGCAGGTTTAAATGGACTGAAAATGCTGTAGCAATTTGGGACAATAGAAGTACCCTTCACCAAGGTCTGACTGATTTTTTTCCTGGCAGAGGATTGGGCCATGAAAGAGTTATGGACAGGATTGCAGTAGAGGGCGATAATCCAAATTAAATGCAAGCTTTCGATTATCTCATAGTTGGTGCTGGTTCAGCTGGATGTGTAGTAGCAAATAGGCTATCTGAGAATCCTAACAATTCTGTAGCTATTTTTGAGGCAGGCGGATCTAGTGATATTTGGAAGGTTAAAATGCCATTAGCTCTTCTATATACGATGCATGATCCCAAATATAATTGGAAATATTATTCAGAACCTGAGCCATATTTGAACAATAGACGTGTTTTTTGCCCTAGAGGAAAGATGATTGGAGGATGCTCATCTCATAATGGAATGGTCTTTGTAAGAGGAAATAGAGATGACTATACTAGATGGGAAAACTTTGGTTTGGATGATTGGTCCTATGATAAAGTTCTTCCTTATTTTAAGAAGATTGAAACTTGGTCTGAAGGTGAAAATCAATACAGAGGATCATTGGGTCCACTTCCGGTGAATTTATCTAAAAATTCAAATCCATTATTTAAAGCATTTATTGATGCTGCAGCTGAAGCAGGTCACAAAACAAATATAGATATGAATGGTGAGGAACAAGAGGGTTTTGGTATGTTTGATACAACAATGCATCAAGGTGAGAGAGCTGGAGTTGCCAAGTATTATTTAAACCCTGTTAAAAATAGAAAAAATTTAAATATTTTAAAAAACTCATTTGTTGAAAAGATACTATTTGAAGGAAAAAAAGCAGTTGGTCTTCAAGTAAAAATAAATAACAAAGTTGAAAAGATTTATGCAAATAAAGAAGTAATTTTGAGTGGAGGATCTATAAATTCTCCACAATTATTAATGTTATCTGGTATAGGTGATGAAACCCATCTTAGAGATAATGGTATTAAAGTTATTCATCACTCAAAGGGGGTTGGAAAAAATTTACAAGATCATCTTGAAACTTACATACAGCAAAAATGTAAAACTCCTAATACACTTTACACATACACAAAATTAATACCTAAAATTTTAGCAGGTATGCAATGGTTTATGTTTAAATCTGGACCCTGCTCAAAATCATTTTTAGAGGCTGGTGGTTTTGCAAAATCATCGCCTGATAGAAAAGTTGCTAATATTCAATTTCATTTTTTTCCATCATTTGTGATAAATCATGGCCTAGAAGATCCTGACTCACATGGTTATCAATTACATGCAAGTCCAAATCATCCAAAAAGTAGAGGTGAAATAACACTTAATTCCTCAAACCCATACGATTATCCTAAAATTTTATTTAACTATTTAAAAGAAGAAGAAGATCTTAAACAAACAAGAGAATGTATTCATGTTGCAAGAAAAATTCTATCACAGCCAGCTTTAGCAGAGCATGCTGGTGATGAAGTTGGGCCAGGTTTTGATGCACAGTCAGATGATGAATTAAATGAATATGTTAAATCTAAAGCAGATACTGCTTATCATCCTTGCGGGACATGCAAAATGGGAGTTGATGATATGGCAGTAGTAGACCAGGATTTGAAAGTAAATGGGATTGGAAATTTAAGAGTAATTGATGCATCAGTGATACCTGAAATTCCAAGTGCAAACCTTAATGCTCCTACACTAATGATTGCTGAAAAAGGTTCAGAGGCAATTTTAAATAATTAATATTATTATTACTACTGATTTGATATAGGTGTCTCATGGATACAAACCAAAATACCAGAGGTATTTTTTTTATAATGACTGGTATGGCTTTTTTTTCAATACAAGATTCTCTAATTAAGTTTATTTTTGAGGATATTGCTTTATTCGAGCTTTATTTTGGAAGAACCCTTATACAATCAGTATTTTTGCTATCCTTTGTTTTAATAACTAAAAAAACAATATCTTTAAAAACACATTACCCATTATTAACACTAATAAGAGTTATATGTTTTTTCTTTGGTTTTAGTTTTTTTTATATTTCACTGACCTTTATGACACTTGCTATGACAAGTGCACTATTTTTCTCCTGCCCGTTCTTTATGTCTATGTTTGCTAAATTTTTCTTAAAAGAAAAAATTGGAATTAGAAGATGGAGTGCAATAGTAGTTGGATTTATTGGTGTATTGATTGTTTTAAATCCATCTTTAGATGATTTTAATTTCTTTAAATTAGCACCTGTAGCATGCGCTCTTTGTTATTCAATCTCGATGACTATAACAAAATATACATCTGATAAAGATACTATCTATACCCAAATGACATGGCTTTATATTTTTGCATTATTTGCAAGTTTGGTAATATTTTTTGTTAGTGGTGATGGAAAATTTAATACTTTTACAGATCCAACTTTGCAATTTATTGTGAGAGAATGGTTTACTAATCCAGGGGAGGCTTGGCCTTATGTTTTAATTATGGGAATAGTTGCATCGATTTCGTTTTTTTGTGTATTTACTGCTTATAGTATTGCCTCCCCATCGGTTGTTTCATTATTTGAGTATTCATACATAGTGTTTGCAATGGTAGCTGGTTACATATTATTTGAAACAATTCCAGTACCAAGAACTTTTCTTGGAGCAACAATAATTATTGGCGCTGGTGCGTATATTTATTTTAGAGAAAAAGTACGAGGACAAATGATTGCTACAGATACACCAACAAATAGATGATAAGAAAAAATTATATTCCAACAATCAATATTAATCCTATTCTAAAAAAAAACTTCAATTCAAAAGCAACATTAAAAATAATAAGAGAAATTGAAAAAGCCTGTGTCGAAGTTGGTTTTTTTCAAATAATTGGTCATGGAATTAAATTCAAACAAATAAATAAAGTATGCAAAATTGGAGAAAATTTTTTTAAATCAAATAAAAACAACAAATTTAAGTTAGCTCCAAAGAAATGGAATAAAAAGAACAAAAATATTTATCGAGGATATTTTCCAAATGATGTTAATGGAAAAGAGGGATTAGACTTAGGTGACTTGAAAGTGACAAAGGGTTTTTCCAAAAAAACTAAAACTCAATACATCGAGCATTTGAGCATAGAAAAATCATTTAACAAACAATCTATCAAAAAACTATCTGATTATTATGAAAATTTATTTAATCTTAGCGAAACTCTTTTTAAAAGTATTATAAAAATTTATAAAAAAGACACTAATTTATCTAAAAAAGTTTTTTCAAGACTTAAAACACTCAGTACTTTAAGATTTAATTATTACTCTAATCAATCTAAACCAATCGAAATATCTAAAGAAGATGGGGTAGCACTTGGATGTGAAACGCATGTTGATAGTGGTATTTTCACAGTTTTATATCAAAACAAAAAAGGTGGCTTGCAAGTTCAAAACCGAAAAACAAAAAAATGGTATAATGTCCCTTTCAATAAAAATGCCTTGGTGGTGAATACAGGTAGAGCGCTAGAATATTTAAGCAAAGGCAAGTTTAAAGCAACTAATCATAGGGTATTATGGAGCAAGCAAAAAAGGCTTTCAGTACCTTTCTTTTTTGAACCCTCATATGACTTTAAAATGAATCTTTCATTTCTTAATAATAAGAAATTAGCAAAAAGTGGTATCAGATATGATAAATTTCTTAATAAATCCCTTAAAAAATTCGTTGAATATCAAAGGTAAGAATAATAATATTATTACATAAAGCGATACATAACTCGTCGTAAAATCATATACGAAAGTGGGATCGGTCGTCTTTAAATTAATTTTTAAAGGAGGCTTAATGAAGTTTGGTTATTTTTGTAATACTACAAATTGGACACACAAACCGTATCATAAATTATTAGATGAAACTAAACAGATCACCGAATATTGTGATCAAAACAATTGGAATTCAATTTGGTTTACTGAACACCATTTTAACCATGAAGGAATGGAGTCGTGTACCAATCCCCTAATGCTAGGAGCAGATGCTGCAGCAAGAACAAAAAATATAAGAATAGGACAAGCAGCAAATGTAATAACTTTTCATAATCCTATAAGATTAGCAGAAGATATTGCTACACTTGATCAACTTTCAAAAGGAAGAGTAGAAGTTGGTGTTGCTAGAGGAGTTTATGGGAGAGAGGCAATTAATTTAAACAAAGAAGCAGATTTAAAAGATCAGGCAAAAAATTTTAGATTATTTGCTGAAACATTAGAAATTTTGAAAAAAGCATGGTCAGAAAAATTTTTTAATCATGATGGAGAATTTTATACTTACCCTTCACCAAATTATGTTTGGCAGCATGACATGAGCCCGCCAAGTGAAGAATTTATGAATATGGAAGATAACACAATGAAAAAAATTAGTGTTCTTCCAAAACCTTATCAAAATCCACACCCTCCAATACATCAAGTTGTTGATGGTATAAGATCTATAGAGTGGGCTGCAGAAAATAACATAAATGTAATTATGTGGATACCTACAGTTAAAGCATTGAAAATAAGATTTGAAGCTTACAAAAATAAAAGATCGGAAGTTACTAAAAAAAATGTTCCTTTAGGTGAAGGTGTTACTCTCGTTAGAGATATGTTTGTTGCTGATACTATGGAAGAGGCTAAAGAAAAAGCAGGACAACATATGGTAAATTATATGAAATGGGTTTGTCATTGGAGAGGTCTTGGTAATCATATGGATCCCGGTGAAGAACTTCCAGAAACAAAGGGTAAATTAGATCTTCTTAATTACGAGTTTTTACATAAGCGAAATATGTTATTTGGTACTCCTGAATATGTAACAGATAAGATTAAAGAACTTCAATCAGAGCTTAATCTTCAAAATCTTCAAGTCTGGTCTAACTTTCCGGGTGTTAAACATGAAGATTGCATGAAAAGTATTAAACTATTCACTGAAAAAGTAATGCCTAACTTTAAAGATGATCTAGATACTGAAGTTAAAAAAGTATCGTGATTAAGTCCAAGAATACCTTGACCGGTGGTCAAGCGGCAGTGAAATCTCTAAAAAAAGAAAAAGTTAAACATGTCTTTGGTTTAATTGGTTCAGCTACAATGGAAATGTTTGATGCGTTATATCATGAAAAAAAAATTAAATTTATCGGTGTAAGAGACGAAAGAACTGGAACGCATATGGCAGATGGATATGCACGAGCTTCTAATCAACCAGGTGTAATAATTGCTGGTCAAAACGGTCCCGGAGCAACTAATCTCGTTACAGGCATAGCGCAAGCAAAAGCAGCATTTTCTCCTGTGGTATCTATTGCAGGTTTATATTCTACTAAAGACAAGATGGAAGATGCCTTTCAAGGACTTGATCAACAATCGCTTTTTGATCCTATAACAAAAAAAACTTGGACAGTAAAAAAGGCAAGTCATATACCAATGGCTTTTAGAGATGCATTTAATCTTGCAATGTCGCCTCGAAGAGGACCGGTTTGTATAAATCTTCCAAGAAATGTTCTTTCTGATACTGCAAAGTTTAAGATTAATGAAAATAAAAAATCCTATAAAACTGAAAGTGACTTAAAAAGTAAAAAGAATTCAATTGACAGAACTGTAAAACTTATTCTCAACTCAAAAAAAACTGTGATTGTTGCTGGAGGAGGAATAAAATATAATTCAAAATTTAAGTCTGTAACAAAGCTTGCTGAATTTTTAAATATTCCAATTGTAACTGCAGCAGGACATGGAGATGCGATTCCATTCAGTCATAAGTTAAATGCAGGACAAATGGGGCCTAGAGGAAATATTGTTGCATCAAGATTAGTCAAAGAAGCAGAGCTAATTATTGCAATTGGTACAAGACTTGGTTTCAATTCCACTTTCTATTCGTATGACAATATAAATAAAAACGCGAAAATTGTACAAATTGAATTAGAAAAAACAATGATAGGAAGATACTTTCCAGTTAATGTAGGTATTCATGGGGATGCTGCTCTGGTGACAGATCAAATTTTAGTTGAATTAAGAAAACAAAAGAAAATTTTCAATTACAAAGAGTGGACAAATAGTTATTTGTTAGAGAGATCAAAATTTCTTAAAAATAGAGATAATATAAAGTCAAAAAATTTTCCAATCCAACCAAAAGGTCTATTCAAAGAATTAAGAAAAGTACTACCGAAAAATACTGCAATAACACTCGATGCTGGCACACTCTGCCTTCAAGCAACAGATGCTTTAGAATATTACAATCCACCTGCGCTTTTCACTCCCCTTGATTTTGGTCTAGTAGGCTTCTCATTTGCATGTGGCTTAGGCATAAAGGTTGCAAAACCTAATAAAACTGTCGTTAGTTTAATGGGTGATGGTGGTTTCGGAATGACTATTTCAGAACTAAGTACAGCTGTAGAACATGGCATAAACACCATTACAATAGTGATGAATAATAAGAGTTGGGGAGCAGAAAAAGCTTATCAAAAAGATTTTTATGGTGAAAGATATTTAGGAGCTGATATTCAAAGTCCTCCTTTTGATGAAGTTGCTAAACTATATGGTGCTAAAGGAATTAAAGTTAAAAAA
Organism: uncultured Pelagibacteraceae bacterium; assembly: GCA_902608845.1. GTDB lineage: Bacteria > Pseudomonadota > Alphaproteobacteria > Pelagibacterales > Pelagibacteraceae > Pelagibacter. The sequence goes on along the minus strand of CACLPR010000020.1, from coordinate 2,405 downwards.
TTATCAGAAGTTAATGAGGCAGTAAAAAGTGCATTAAAAGTAAATAAACCAGTTGTTATAGATGTTGATGTAGATCCAAAAGCGTTATACAGTTTTAGAAGAGATAGCTTTACACATAGAATTAAAAAATGAAATTAGAATTACGTAAGTTTACTAAATTTGTAGACAAGACTTTTATTGAAGGTGGAAAAGAAGCTAAAGAACCAGTTTTGATGGTTTCTGTTGCTGCAGTTTTTAAAAATCCTTGGGATGGAAAAGGTTTTGTGGAAGACTTAAAACCCATTATTTTAGACCTAGCTCCTAAACTTGGAGATTTATTAGTTCCTGAACTTATAAAAGAAATAGGCTCTCCTGATAAAATATTAGCGTACGGGAAAGCAGGTGTAGTTGGATTGAATGGAGAAATAGAACATGCATCAGCATTCATTCATACATTAAGATTTGGAAATAAGTTCAGAGATGCTGTTGGAGGAACTTCTTATTTAAGTTTTACGAATACAAGAGGTCCGGCTGGATCAAAAATATCTATTCCAATGATGCACAAAACCGACTCTGGTTTAAGACCATATTATCTTACACATGAGTTTACAATTCATGATGCTCCATTTGATGATGAAATTGTTATTGCAATTGGAGGAGCTTCGACAGGTAGAGCTCATGCAAGAACAGGCGATAGATACCAAGATATGAAGGAGATGGGCATTGATCCAAAATAATAATGATCAATGCAACAGATTCTAAAGGTACATTCTATAAACTAAATCAAAAAGAGGGAATTCCAATAGTATTTATTCATGGTGTGGGTCTTGATCATAATATATGGGATCCACAAATTAATGAATTTGATAATACAGTTTTAATTTATGATATCCTTGGACACGGTAGAACACCCTTAAATAAAGAAAAAATAAGTTTTGATGATTTTTCAGATCAAATTATTGATCTTATTGATGAATTAAAATTTAGTAAAATTCACCTTATTGGATTTTCAATAGGCTCTTTGATTGCAAGAAACTTTGCAACGAGATTTAGTAATAGATTGAAATCCCTAACATTGTTGTGCTCAATATTTAATAGATCTGATAATGAACAGAAGATAGTAAATGAAAGGTTTGAACAGACAAAAAAAGATAAAAAACTGACAAAAGACGCACTCAAAAGATGGTTTAATAAGGATTTTATTGAGAAAAATCCTCAAATTTCAGATAAAATTTTCTCAATTCTTAGTAATAATAATATGGATAACTTTATTAAAGTATACTCATTGTTTGTAAATCACGAGGATAACGAAAAATTTGAAAATATTAATGTCAAAACACTTGTGATGACTGGAGAAGGTGATGTAGGCTCAACTCCAGAAATGTCTGATAATCTGAGTAAAAAAATTAAAAACTCTGAAGTAAAAATAATACCTGTAGGTAAACATCTATGTAGTATTGAATGCTCATATGATGTAAATAATGCAATTAAAGATCACATACAAAATGCCTGAATTAAAAAAATACAAAATGTTTATAGGGGGACAATGGGTTGACTCAGATACTAAAAAGACTTTTGAAACTTTAAACCCAGAGGATAATAGGCCATGGGCAGTTGTTCCTGAGGCAAGTGCTTCTGATGTAGATAAAGCAGTTCAATCAGCTCAAAAAGCTTTTGAAGGTGATTGGCCTAAAATACTGCCGCGTGAAAGAGCAAAATTTCTAAGAGCTATTGGCAATAAGCTTAGAGACAATGCAGAATTGCTTGGAAAAATTGAAACTATAGATACAGGAAAACTTTTTAGAGAAACAAATAAGCAAGCAAATTACATTGCAGAGTACTATGATTATTATGCTGGTATGGCAGACAAGGTCGAAGGTACAGTTCTACCAATAGATAAGCCAAATATTCAAGCTATAACTTCAAGAATACCTATTGGTGTTATTGCTGCGATTGTTCCATGGAATTCTCAAATGTTTTTAACTGCAACAAAACTTGCACCTGCTTTAGCTATGGGAAACACGGTAGTTATTAAATCTTCTGAACTTGCACCAGCTGTAATGTTTGAATTTGCAAAATTGATAGAGGAAACAGGTATTCCTAAAGGAGTAGTAAATGTTATCACAGGATTTGGAGACCCATGTGGAAAAGCTTTAACTACACATAATTTAGTTGAAAAAGTTGCTTTTACTGGAGGACCCGAAACTGCAAGACATATTATTAGAAATTCTGCAGAAAATTTATCAGAAGTAAGCTTAGAACTTGGAGGAAAAAGTCCTGTTGCAGTATTTGATGATGCTCATCAAGAAAATGCTATTAATGGAATTACCGCAGGAATATTTGGAGCTAGCGGACAGAGTTGTATTGCAGGTTCAAGGCTATATCTTCAAAAAGGAATTTACGATGAGTTCCTTGATAAACTCACA
>CACLPR010000019.1 GCA_902608845.1 uncultured Pelagibacteraceae bacterium | reverse complement strand
AGCCTGTAGCATTAAAGTTGGGTTAATTGCTTTAAAATCATATGGCGCAATATAAGGGCTAATAAATGCAAGAACTACGTGGAAAATCAATATACTTAAACCAATGAAACCCGATGGTCTTGAGGCCATTGTAATTATTATTTCAGCGACTTTTGCGAAATTACTTTTCTTTTCTTCCTGATAAATATTATCCAATTTCATATTATTTTCTTATCTGTAACGTCTTCAATCTTGGATTTAGCATCAATGTCATTAGATCCGCCAATAAATTTATACTAACATATATAGATGCAAGAATTATTGCTAATGCTTGAACTGTAGGTAAATCTCTATTTGAAATCGACTCAATAACCAATCTTCCAAGACCTGGGTAATTAAATACAACTTCGGTTACAACAACTCCTCCTAATAACCATGCAATTGTTAAAGCTACAACATTAATAGCCGGTAATAATGCATTTGGTAATACATGTTTAAAAACCATTTTCCAATATGGAACACCTTTTAAAATTGCCATTTGAACATATTCACTTGCCATAACTTGAATGACACTTGATCTCACCATCCGTGCCATATGAGCTGTCATAATCATTGCAATAGCGATTACTGGTAAAATAATATTTGGTAATAGTTCTAAGAATGAAACATCAGTTGGAACAATTACAATTCCTGGCAACCACTCTAACCATATTGCGATTATTAAGATTAATAAAGTAGCACTAATAAACTCTGGGATAGTCATAGCAAATATAGTTACTGTTGAAATTGCTACATCAGGCAATTTATCTCTCCAAAGGGCAGTTACTATTCCAAGTATAAGAGCGATTGGAATGCCAATAAAAATAGCAGCTGATGCTAGAACTAATGAATTTTTAATACGTGGTCCTAGTACCTCTTTAATTGGCATTTCTCCACTCAATGAATAACCAAAGTCTCCTTGAATAGCATTTACCGCCCAGGATACATATCTCTCATATGCAGGAACATTCAAACCTAATCTTCTATAACAAGCTTCTAATTGCTCTCCAAATGCTTGTCTTTCAAGATACGTTGTACATGCATCACCGGGTAAAATTTCTGTTCCAACAAAAGTGATTAATGATACAATAAATAAAGTTATTAGACCTAATAGAATTCTCTTTATAATTAAAAAAAGCATAAGAATACTTAAATTTTAAATTATTTATTTAGAAATGAAAGGGGTTTTACAGGCCTACTTAAAGGCCTGTAAAACAAAATTATTATTGAACGCTAACTGTGTGCCATCTTATTGAAAAATACTCAACTTCGTCGAGGTTTTTCACTTTAGAAGATGTGACAACCAGTCTAGATACGTGGTACGGAATCATAGTTCCAGATTCTTCCCATAGTGTTTTCTGAGCATTGATGTATGCTGCTTTTCTTTTGCTAAATTTTAACTCTCCTCTAGCTTCAGCTAAATTTTTGTCAAAAGAAGCACTTTTATAAAAAGACTCGTTCCATTTTGCTTCACTATGATAAGCTTCATGCAAAATACTGTCTGCAGGTCTCTCATTCCAACGTGTCATTGCTACAGCCTTTTTCATCCAAGTTTCATTCCAATAACTTTTTGAAGGTGTCATTTGGATATCTGCTCTAATGTTAGCTTTTGCAAATTGTTGTTGTAAAACCTCAGCAATAGTTGGCCATGTTGGTTCTTTTGTAGAAACGTGAATTGTCATATCAATTCCATCTGGATAACCTGCTTCAGCAAGTAATTTTTTTGCAGTTGCTGGTTGAGGTGGACAACTCTTCTTCATTCTGTATTGGTCAGAAGGTGCAACAGGAGTATCACAAGATACTGTTGCTGCTCCAGCCATAACTAGATCAACTAATTCTTGTCTATCTACAGCTATTCTTACAGCCTTTCTTACTCTCACATCATCAAATGGTGCAACGTCAGTTCTCATTACCATACCTCTCCAGTTTCCTGTAGGAATAACTGAAACATTAAACTTTGAGTTACCATCAAATATTTTTTTCTGATTGAATGGAACATATCTATTCATATCTATTTGACCTGTAAGTAGAGCTTGAATTCTAGCTTGACCATCTGGGATAGCTATTACATGTACTTCAGCAAGTTTAGGAGCTCCTTCCCAATAATCTGGGTTTGCTTTAAGAATTGTTGTTCCTTCAGCATCGAACTTTTCTACTATAAAGGGTCCAGTTCCAATACCTGTTTTTCCAATAGTATCTCCTGATCCGCTAGGTATCATTCTTAATCTATAGTCAGTTAATAAAAGTGGAAAATCTGCAAAAGATGTATTTAACTTCATTTTAACTGTGTGTGAGTCTACAACTTCAATATCTGTTACTGCACTCATACTTTTCTTAGCAGGTGAACCAATTTCAGGATCTTTAACTCTCATCAAAGAATATTTTACATCCTCTGCATCAAACTCAGATCCATCATGAAATTTAACACCTTTTCTTAAATTAAAAGTCCATTCTGTTGCATCAGCATTTCCTGACCAGTCTGTTGCAAGCTCAGGCGATGTAACTCCTTTAAGATCTTTTCTAACAAGACGGTTCTGTGTCATTATTACTACCTGAAACAGTCGTCCCTTAGTAATTGCGTCTAAATTTGTATCTTTTCCAAAACCAACATCATGAGATAATTTAAAAACTCCACTTGATGCATTAGCAAAAGAAAACGTTACAAATAGTGATACCAATGAAACTGATATCAATTTAAAAATGTTTTTCATAATTTCCTCTCTTTAAAAAAATAAAAGGTAACAATTAGCAACTTATATAGCAACAGTGAAAATGGTTCTTTTTTATTTGTTTTATTGATGTATTTTGATTATTTAAAAAAAAAATAATGAAAGATTTAATCAATAAATATAGGTTTACAGTTAAGCCTGTTAGCCTTGAAAATTCTAACTCTTTGGAGCTTGCAAGGTCAATTCAAGTTCATCCACTAACTTATCAAGAACTTCCTTATAACCCTGAGTATTCTAATTATGCCGGAAGATTAACGCTTGAAAAATTGTCAAATGTTAGCCCTGAAGAAATGTATTGGAAAGGAAGGCAAGAAATAATATTTAGACATACTGGTGAGCATCCATTTGAAATATCTGGTCCAGACTCATTGAAATTATTACAAAAAATATTTCCAAGAGATGTATCAAAAATATCAAAAGGAAGGTGTTCTTACCAGTTTGCTTGTTATCATGATGGAGGAATGATCACGGATGGAATTCTATTAAAAATTGATGAAGATAAATATTGGTTTGCCCAAGCAGATGGAGATCTTTTTTCTTGGTATAAAGCTCACTCTAATAATATGGATGTTGAAATAAAAGATCCTGAAGTATGGGTAAGTCAAATCCAGGGTCCTTTATCAATGAAACTGTTAGAAAATATAGCAGATAGATTTTCTGAAAATGACTGGAAATATTTTGATTGGAAAGAATTACAAATCTTAGATCAAAAAGTAATTGTTAGTCGAAGTGGTTTTACAAATGAGCTTGGTTGGGAAATTTATTTTCGACCTGAAAATGAAACTGAAAAAATAGGAGATTACATTCTTGAAGAAGGAAAAAAATTAGGTATGATTTTAGTTGCCACTCCAGGTTTTAGATGTAGAAGAATTGAGGCAGGTCTACTATCTGCAGGACAAGATTTTACAAAAAAAACAAATCCATTTTCAGTTGGTCTTGGGCGTTTTATAAATTTTGATAAAGAAGATTTTATTGGAAAAGAAGCTCTCATGACATCAGATAAAAAATGCAAAACATGGGGGATTAGAGTCGCAGAGGGAACTGCTATTAAAGGTGAGAGCATTAAAATAAATGAAAAAAATATTGGTAAAATAACTTCTAGCACTTGGTCGCCTTATCAAATTTGTGGGGTTGGCATTGTGCACCTCGATAATAATGAAAATGGACCAGGAGATGTTGTCGATGTTAAATGCACTGATGGAAAAGTACATAAAGGAGAAATCTGTAAATTGCCAATGTATGATGCAAAAGGAGAAATAGTTAGAGGTCTAAATAGAAAAATTCCTAAAGTGCCTAATCCTTGGACTGGTATTAAAACCACAAATTAAAAAATTTATTTAGTGAAGACTAAAAAACAAATAATAGCAGTTGGAGGTGGTGGTTTCACTCATGATGAAGATAGCGATTTAGATCAATTTTTTTTAGATCAAATAAGTAAAAAAAAATGCTCTGTTGGATTTTTGCCAACTGCTAGTAATGATAACTTAAAAAAAACTGAGCTATTCTATAAAAGATTTAAAAATACTAATTTTAAAGTTTCTCATTTCAATCTTGTCTCAAATGTTAAGGGTTTTGAAAACTGGATTTCAAATTTAGATGCTATTTATGTTGGTGGAGGAAATACTAAATTTATGCTCGACTTATGGAAAAGAAATAATTTATTTGAAATTTTTAAAGAAGTTTATAACTCAGGAATAATTCTTTCTGGTGTAAGTGCTGGGGCTGCATGTTGGTTTGATTATTTTCTTACGGACTCAGATGGACCTGGGTTTAAAACATTAAATGGTATTGGACTTATATCTGGAAGCTTTACTCCACATTATTCAGATGCAAAAAGAGCAGATAAATATAGACAAAGTATAAAAAATAAAACTTTACCAAATGGTATAGCAGTTGATGATGGAGTTGCGGTACTTTTTATTGACGGAAAACCAACTGAGGTTTATTCTTCAAGAGAAAGTCATAATGCTTATTTTGTTGATCAAAATAAACAACTTAATTTAAAAGAATATATTAAAATTAATAATGAGTGATAACATTTTACCAAGTCAAAAAATTTTTAGCATTAAAGATGCAAGAGAACTGTCAAGAAAACGTCTACCTAAATTAGTTTTTGATTTTATCGATGGAGCATCTGGAGATGAAAAATTAGCAGAAATAAATAGCAAAGCATTAGATCAGATTAGACTTGAACCTAAAGTATTAAGAAATGTTGAGAAAAGATCTCTTAAGAAAAAAATATTAGGTTATGAATTTGATTTTCCATTTGGTTTTGCTCCAATGGGAATGACTAATTTATCATGGCCTGGAGCAGACTCTATGTTAGCGGCTGAAAGTGCGAGGAATAATATACCTACTTGTGTTTCTATGGCTTCTACTACAACTTTAGAAAAAATGTATGAACTTTCAGAAGGTCACTCATGGATGCAGCTGTATATATTTCAGGATGAAAATTTTGTTATGGAACTTTTAGATAGAGCTAAGAATACAGGATACGAAGTTGCAATATTAACTGTGGATGTCCCAGTACTATCAAGACGAACTAGAGATGATAAAAATGGTTTCTCCTATCCTTTTAAAATAGGTCCGAAACAATTTTTTGATTTTGCAACTCATCCTACTTGGTCTTTATCAACTTTGCTAAGCGGCATTCCTAAACCAATGAACTATGTAACATCTAAAAGTGGAGATGGTATTTTTAAAAGAAAAGAAAGTAGAGGTACTACAGATTGGGATACACTTAAAAGAGTAAGAGATAAATGGAAGGGTAAACTTATAATTAAAGGAGTAATGTCTCCTGATGATGCAAAACAAATAAAAGAAGCTGGTGCAGATGCAATTCAAGTTTCAAATCATGGTGGCAGACAATTAGATAGTGCTACGGCAGCAATAAATATGCTTCCACTAATCAGAAAATCAGTAGGAAACGATTTTCCTTTAATCTTTGATAGTGGAATAAGAAGTGGAAGTGATATCGTGAGAGCGCTTGCATTTGGCGGGGATTATGCAATGATTGGTAGACCAGTAATGTACGCAATGGGTGCTGATGGAAGAAAAGGATTAAGGAGAATTGTGGAAATAATAAAAGAAGAAGCCAGCACGACACTGGGGTTAGTAGGATTAAATGATATTAATGATGTAACTTCTAATATAGTAATAGATAGTACTGTAAATAAGGTAGATTACTAAATGAGTGAAAATAAAATTAGAGGTGGAGCATTACTTGCAAGGGCTCTAAAAGATAAAGGAATTAGCAAAGTTTTCACTCTCTCGGGGGGTTTTTGTAATCCAGCAATTGAAGGTTTTGCTGAATGCCAAATTGAAGTCATAAACACTCCTCATGAGCAGATTGCAGGTCATTTAGCAGACGGCAATACAAGAATTACTCGAAAACCATCGGTATGTTTGGTAGGACCTGAGGGGTTTACTAACGCTGTACCTTCAATGATGGAGGCTTGGGGTGAAAGAAGTCCAATTATTTATATCACAGGATCTAGCAGTCTTAAAAGACAAGGCTCAGGTGGTTTTAAAGAAATTGACGATGTTTCAATTGCAGCCCCCTTAACTAAATATAGCGCAAGTATTACAGATGGAACTCGAATAAGAGAATTTGTAGACAAAGCATATCATATTGCAACTAACGGTTATCCTGGCGCTGTACATCTTAGTCTTCCCGTTGATATTATGTTTTCATCTTTTGCAGAGGAAGTTGGTTTAGAGGAAAGACCATATTCTCAAAAAGCAAAGCCTATATCTAAAGCGTGGCCAGATCCAAATTCACTTTCAGAAGTCTTAGAACTTGCTTGTAATTCAAAAAAACCAGTCATCATTGGTGGACATGGTGTTTGGTGGTCACATTCAGAAAAAAATCTTGAAGCAGCTGGTAATAATTTAAATATTCCAATTTTTAATGTTCCGTATCATCAAAAATTATTAGGAGAAGAGGCTAACGCTTACATGGGGTTAGCTGATATACATCAATACCCTCCTTCAGAATTTGCATTACACAATTCAGATCTGGTTCTTGTCGTTGGAGCAAGGTTAGATAATCAATTAAATTTTGGAAATCCACCTTTTATACCAGAGTCAACAAAATTAGTTTGTGTAAATGGTTCACATGAAGAATTAGAACTTAATAGAGCTGCAGATTTAAGTTTGCTAAGTGATCCTGGTGTTTTTTTAGATACATTATCAAACTTAAAAAAAAATAATAAATGGTCTTTAGATACAAAGTGGTTTCAAGAGAATAAAAAAAAGAAGAAAGAGTGGGTAGATAAATCTTTGAAAGAATTAGAAATTGAAGCTGAAGCATCTAAAAAAAATGGAGGAAAAATTCACCCTCTACAACTTTCATTGGACGTTCAAGATGCAATGAGTGAAAATGATTGGCTTGTTATCGATGGAGGAAATACTCATTTTTGGTCAGAAATTGCAATCAACATCGCAGGTGCCAAAGGGAAAAAATTAAAAGGAATATTGCATCCTGGAACTTTTAGTATGTTAGGTGTTGGAGTTTCATTCGCTCTATCCGCTAAAAATCATAATCCAGATTCAAATGTAGTTCTGATAAGTGGTGATGGTGCGTTTTTATCAGGAGGTATGTCTATTGAAAGTGTATTTTATGAGAAAAAACCTATTACTGTTGTAATTGATAATAACGGGGGTCTTGCTTCAATTGGTCAGCAACAAGAGAGGTTATTTAAAAGTGGAAAAAGTGTAGGAACTGATTTTCGTGATATACCATTTCACAAGATATTTGAGGGTTTTGGAGGACATGGAGAATTAGTCAATAAAAGAGAAGAGCTAGGTCCAGCACTTAAAAGAGCTATGGAAAGTGGAAAACCCGCGTGCGTGAACGTTAAAGCAAAACCTGTATTAAGCCCAATAGTCTCAGCAGTTGCAAGTAAAAGAGAGAAATCATCAATAGAATAATCGTGGCAACTTTCTCTTCTCACTTATTGGATGCAACAAATGGCTCGCATGCTGCAAATGTTGAAGTAATTATTTATCAAATTAATGAAAATGGTAAAAAGAAAGTTTTTTGTGAAACTAAATCTGATGAAGGTGGACGAATAATCCAAGAATTTGAATTAAGTAAAGACGACTGTAAGTGTGAGTATGAAATGGTTTGTAAAACCGGCAATTATTTTTCAGAAAAAAAAATAGTTTCAGAAATTAACATTAAATTTCAAATGGAAGATCAAAATAAAAAATATCATATTCCAATAATAATTTCTAAAAATAGCTACACAGTGTGGTGGTCTAAATAAAATGAGTAAAGAAAATTTAATTACACAAAAAAATATAAAATTAAATATGTCTAGGCGTATAAGACGAACTCCATTTACAAATAAAGTAGAGGAATGTGGAGTATCTGATTTTACTGTTGTTAATCATATGCTACTACCAAAAGGTTTTAAAAATACTGTAGAAGAAGACTACTGGCATTTAAAAGAGCAGGTTCAAGTGTGGGATGTCTCTTGCCAGAGACAAGTACAAATTACAGGACCTGATGCTGAAAAATTGGTGCAAAAAATGACACCACGATCCATAAAAAAAATGGAGACTGGTAAATGTTTTTATATTCCAATAATTGACGACACAGCTGGGATGATTAATGATCCAGTTTTATTAAAACTAGACGATGATATGTTTTGGATCTCAATAGCAGATTCTGATATTTTACTTTGGGCAAAAGGAATTGCTTTGGGATCAAAATTAAATGTAGAAATTATCGAACCAGATGTATATCCGCTAGCTATTCAAGGTCCGAAATCTGAGGATCTACTAATTTCAATTTTTGGTGAGGGTATAAAAAAGTTAAAATTTTTTAATTTTAAAGTGTTTGATTTTTTAGGAACTAAACAAATTATTGCAAGATCTGGTTACAGTAACCAAGATGGTTTTGAAATATATTTTAAAGGATTTGAAACACATTTTAATGAGATAGAACTCGGAGAAAAACTTTGGGATACTATATGGGAGAGCGGACAAAAATTTAATATTTCTCCAGGATGTCCAAATTTAATTGATAGAATTGAGGCTGGGTTAATGTCTTATGGAAATGACTTTACAAGAGAAAATAATCCTCTTGAGTGTAATCTTGAAAAATACTGCAAACAAGAGGATGATCATGATTTTATAGGTAAAGAGGCTTTAAGAAAGATCCAATCTGATGGAATTGTACAAAGAATGAGAGGAATTTTGTTTGATGGAGATCCGTGTAAGCCAACTGGTGTGCCTTTACCCGTATACTCAAAAGATAATGCAAAAATTGGGCAAATTGCATCTGGAATATATTCTCCAGGATTTAGAAAGAATATAGGCCTTTCTATGATTTTAAAAGATTATTGGGAAATTGGAAATGAGGTTTTTGTAAATACTTTTAATGGAAAAAATAGAAAAGGCATTATAACTTCTTTACCATTCCCAGATTAACCGTATATTTATTGAAATGATTAAACCTGTAATTGCTGGCTTCTCAAGATCGCCTTTCACAATGGCGAGAAAAGGTGCGCTAGTAGATACAAAGCCAGTAAATTTACTAGCGGAAGTGATTAAAAATTTAGTTGCGAAATCCAATGTTAAAAAAGAGGATATTGAGGATATTGTTGTTGGTTGTGCATTTCAAACTGGAGAGCAGTCATTTAATATTGGAAAGTTAACAACATTTTTAACTAATATGGATGTTAAAACTTCTGGAATGACAGTTGATAGATGGTGTGGTTCCTCAATGGAAGCTATTCATATTGCTGCAGGTAAAATTTCGTTAGGAGCAGGAAAAGTATTTATATGTGGAGGTGTTGAGAGTATGACTAGAGTTAATACAGGTTTTGATCCAATACCTTATCCAGAAAATAAAAATGATAATCCTCATGTTTATTTTTCAATGGGAACTACTGCAGAAAATGTTGCTAAAAAATATAATATTTCAAGAAATGAACAACAGGAATTCGCAATCTCAAGTCATCAAAAAGCACATGAAGCACAAACAAAAGGTAATTTTAAAAATGAAATTGTATCAATCGGAGATTGTGATACCGATGGAAATATTAGACCAGGCAGCACGATGGAAAAGTTGGATGGATTAAAACTCGCGTTCGATGAAAATGGTACTGTTACAGCAGCCACTTCATCACCTTTAACCGATGGTGCAGCTGCAACATTAATTTGTGAAGAAAGTTATGCAAAAGAAAATAATTTAAATATTTTGGGAAGAATTATATCTACTGCAGTGCAAGGTTGTGACCCAGACTATATGGGATTAGGTCCAATTGGAGCATCAAAAAAAGCTTTGGAGAGAGCTAAATTGACAGCAGATAAAATTGATATTGTTGAATTGAATGAGGCTTTTGCGTCACAATCCTTAGCATGTATTAAAGATTTAGGTATTGATAAAGATAAAGTTAATTTAGATGGCGGAGCGCTTGCCCTTGGACATCCTCTTGGAGCAACAGGAGCAAGAATTACGGGCAAAGCTGCTGAATTACTAAAAAGAGAAAATAAAAAATATGCACTTTCAACTCAGTGTATTGGTTTAGGTATGGGAATTGCCACAGTGATTGAGTCTGTAAACTAATTTATCTATTTATTCCTCTTAATCTCTCAGATCTTCTTCTCAAAAGTTCAGCAGTTAGTAAAATTAGTACTGATAAAACTATTAAGCAAGTTGCTACTGCTAAAATTGTAGGACTAAGCTGCTCTCTAAGACCTGTCCACATTTGAATTGGAATTGTTGTATTATCTAAGCCTGCTAAGAATAATACGACTACAACCTCATCAAATGATGTTACAAAAGCAAACAAACCACCTGAAATTACTCCTGGTAATATTAATGGTAAGGTAATTTTCATAAATGTATTATAAGGACTGCTTCCAAGACTAGATGCTGCACGTGTTATACTATGATCAAAACCTGATAATGTTGCAGTAACTGTTATTACAACAAAGGGAGTTCCAAGAATAATGTGTGCTAATATAATACCCAAGTGTGTTGCTGCTAAACCTACTTTTGCCATAAAAAAGAATATTGCAACACCTGAAATAATCAGTGGAACTATCATTGGAGAAATTAAAATTGCCATTATCAAACCTTTATATGGCATATGTCTGCTGCTTAAACCCAATGCAGCAAGAGTACCCAAAATAATTGATCCTAAAGTTGCAAATATAGCAATTATAAAACTATTTCTTGCTGCTAATCCCCACGGATTTTTCGTTCCATAAATCATATCATTATACCACCTTAATGAAAAAGCATCTGGATCCAGTCTCTTCATTCCATCTGTAAAGACTAAAAATTCCTCCGCATTAAATGATAATGGAAAAATTACAAATAAAGGTGCAATTAAAAAGAAGAAAACACATCCACAAACAAAAAGATAAAAATAATGCCAAATTCTATAATGTGGTTCTGTGTATTTCGGTAAAGCCATAATTATCCTAGTTTAATATTATCAACTCCTACAAGTTTGTTATAAATCCAATAGATTACAAGTACTCCTGTCAAAAGCATTAAACCCATCGCAGATGCAAAACTCCAATCTAAAGTACTCTTCATGTGATATGCTATTTGGTTACTGATAAGTGTTCCTGAAGCTCCACCTACTAAAGCTGGGGTTATGTAATACCCAATTGCAAGGATAAATACTAATAAGCAACCTGCCCCAATACCTGGAATTGTAAGTGGAAAATAAACTTTAAAAAAAGCAGTAGCTGGTGTTGCTCCTAAAGATTTGCCAGCTCTCATCAGACTAGGTGATATTGTTTTCATAACACTGTACAAAGGTAACACCATGAATGGTAATAATATTTGTGTCATTGCTACATAGGTACCAGTTTTATTGTACATCATTTCTGGTCTGTTATCGTCTGCAACGAGACCTATCCAAACAAAAAAGTCATTAACAATACCCTGTTGTTGTAAAAGAATCATCCAACTAGCAGTTCTTACAAGTAAAGAAGTCCAAAAAGGCAATAAGACACAAATCATTAACAAATTACTATATTTCATGGGTAGAGTTGCCAATAAATGTGCAATTGGATAAGCCATTAAAAAACAAAACAAAGTTACAAAGAAAGCAACCTCCACTGTTCTAATCCATAAAATTCTGTGAATTCGTCTATCCTCAGATACTTGAACAATTTTTCCATCTTCATTTGAGTACATATCTATACCCTTAAGATATTTTGAATATGTATAAGATGGAGCTCTTCTTTTAATTGCTCTCCAATATTCAACATTTCTCCATCTTTTGTGAACTTTCATTATTTGTTCTTTGTAGTTTCCTTCCTCGAATTTCTTTTGTTTTCTGGCAAGTTTTTTTAAAACACTTTTAAAACCATTTTTTTCATAATTTAATTGTGTCTGTAATTTTCCTGCAGTTTTATTCTTAACTAAAATTTTATAATCTAAATAAAATGCTTCAAAAACTTCCTCTGGTGGAAGTTCTTTACCATCCCAGTTTTCCATAGCTTTATAGGTTTTGGGAAGCATATTTGTAACCATCTTATCATCTATGCTTCTAGAAAACATGTCTCCAATTGGAATCATGTATGTGATAATTAAAAATAATAATAATGGTGCAACTAGTAAAAAAGCTTTAATTTTATTTTTCTTTTCTGACTGTTTTAGACTTTCCTCTAGGGGAATACCATCTGTTGTTAAAATTTTTCCTGTTTCTGAGCTCATAAAAAAAAAGGGCGGTCAATATGACCGCCCTTACTATAATATAAAATTAAAGTGTTTAAAACTTTAATTATTTAATACTAGCTTTCATAGCTTCCCATTTTTCACCAAGCTCTGTACCATTATCAGCCCAGTACTCAGCGTCTACTAAGAAGTATCTTTTAAGGTTAGCTGGTGCTGTTGGCATATGTGGAACCATATTAGTTTTTCCATCTTTATACCAAGGCTCTCCTGCTTGCATAACTGCAATTGATGATTTTCTCCATGGAGCATAAGCAATATATTTTGCACTTCCTGCTAACATCTCAGTACTTGTCATCATTGCTAAAGCCTTCATAGCATCTTCTTGGTTTGGTCCACCTTTTACTAATGCAAAATATTCATAGTCAAGACCTTGTCCGTCCCAAACTTGAACTATTGGAGCACCTTCTCCAACTGCTGCATTGAAAAATCTTCCATTCCAACCAGTAGCCATTACAACTTCACCACTCATTAATAATTCTGGTGGTTGAGCTCCTGCTGACCAAAATACACATCCGCCATTTGGATCCTCACAAAGCGCTTTGATTTTATTCATTGCTCTGTCAACATATCCTGGTTCTTCTAATTTTTTGTAGATAAATTCTCCACCTTTACCCATTTTTACACCATCTGCTGCTAATGCAATTTCTAAGTTAGTTAATGCACTTTTGTAAATAGCTCTTTTTCCAGGAAATCTTTTTGTGTTAAAGAAATCTTTTAAAGTCGTTGGCGTACTTTTTAACAAATCACTGTTGTAAGCATAGTTCCAAGAATATAAGATATTTCCTACCGCACATTTACTTGGCATATCAGTAAAGAAGTCTTCACTAGCTGGTGTACCATCTGGTGCTGGCGGGAAATCTTTGTCAAAATCAAATTCAACAAAAATTCCTTCGTCACAACCATTAATAGTATCATAAGCGAATACGTCTATAATATCCCATGTGATTGCTCCTGCCTCTATTTGCGCTTTAATTTCTGAAAGTCCACCTGAATAGTCAACCCACTCAATCGGTACACCTAATGCTTTAGATGTTGGATCACCATATCCTAACTTTTGACTTTCTGTGTATGCTCCACCCCATGATGCAACAACTACTGCAAAAGCGGATGAAGATACAGAAACTGCAAATGTTAAAGCAAGTAATAATTTACTTAATTTTCTCATTTATCCTCCGTTTAAACGTTTTTTTATAAAAAAAGAAGTACAGCAACATAGAATATAAGAGTCAACAGGTGATTTTGGCGAAAATATAGTAATTTAGCTTATTTTGGGTCTAAAGCTCGAGCATCATGACTGTTCCAGCCGATATTAATTTCATTGCCAAGTTTTATATCTAAGTTTTGAGAACTGTTTGGAACTTTCAAAATAAATTCTGAATTACCAAGTAAATTTAATCTAACTCTAGTATGATCCCCATGATAAATGACCTCTTCGATTTTTCCTTTTTGATTGTTATCCATTTTATCTTTAGGATTAATTAATGCTCTCTCAGGTCTAATTGATACAGTAGTTTTTTCACCAACAGATTTTACTGAAATCGGATTAGCAATTATTTCACCCTTTTCTAATTTCACTCTACATGTTCCATTTGAAATTTCAGAAACCTCTCCACCAAAGGTATTATTTTCTCCAATAAATTCTGCAACAAAGGAGTTCACAGGTTCTTCATATAACTTATCAGGACTTGATAGTTGTTGAACTTTACCATCATTAAATACCGCGATTCTATTTGACATAGTTAAAGCTTCACCTTGATCATGAGTTACATAAACTACTGTTACACCAATACTTTCATGAATGTGTTTAATTTCGTACTGCATACTTTCTCTTAAATTTTTATCTAAGGCACCTAAAGGCTCATCCATTAATACAACAGATGGATCGAAAACTAATGCTCTTGCAACTGCTACTCTTTGTTGTTGACCTCCAGACAACTGACCTGGCATTCTGTTTGCAAATCCACCGAGTGAAACCATTGATAAAGCTTTATCTACTTTTTTTTCTATTTCCACTTGAGACATTTTTCTTACCTTTAATGGAAATGCTAAATTTTCAAAAACTGTCATGTGAGGAAACAGAGCATAATTTTGAAAAACCATTCCAATACCTCTTTTGTGTGGAGGAATATTTGAAATTGGATTTTTATCTAAATAAATTTCTCCATTAGTTGGAGTTTCAAAACCTGCAAGCATCATTAAGCATGTAGTTTTTCCTGAACCAGAGGGTCCTAGCATTGTTACGAACTCACCTTCTTCGATATCTAAATTTAAATCTTTAACTACTAATACTTTTCCATCGTAACTTTTGTCGACTTTATCAAATTTTACGAAATCTTCTTTTTTTGACATAGATTAGTTTTTAAAACATTTAGTTAAGTTGTTTGCAACAGTTAATTAGCTCTTAATGTGTAACTCTTTTGGAAAATTGCAGAATAATTCACACCCTTTTTCTGTAACTCTTATAGCCTCCGAAGCTTCAACTCCCCAATCACCAAATTGCATTACAGCTATCATATGAAAACACGCATTCGGTACAAGTTCAGTCATTTCTCCTTTATATATATTAAGAGTATGTTCCCCCCAATCTGGTGGATAACCTATTCCAATTGAGTAACCAGTTCTTGATTTTTTTTCTATGCTATATTTGTCTAAAATACCCCAAAAAGCTTGAGCTACATCATTTGCAGTATTACCGGGTTTAGTAGCATCTATTCCAGCTTGCAAAGCTTCGATAGTTCTGTTCATTGTGTCTATTTTTAATTGATCAGGTTTTCCAAGCAAGACTGTTCTGGCCATTGGCGCATGATATCTTTTATATACTCCAGATAACTCAACGATTGTCGCCTCACCTTCTACAAACTTGTCCTGCGTTGCTGTTAAATGAGATGCAGATGTCCCTTTTCCTGTTGGTAAGAGTGTTGCTATACTAGAATACTCTCCACCAAACTCAGGTGTCCCATAAAATAAAGTTTTTTGTATATCACCTACTGCATCGCATTGTCTGACACCCGGTTTAATTACATCCATTGCAGTCTTCATTCCTTTTTCTGAAATTAGTGCAGCAGTTTTCATATAATTAATTTCTGCATCAGATTTTGCATATCTTGCCCAATTTACTAATCTTTCTGCGTCTTTTATTTTTGCATTCGGTAAGCCTTGTTTTATCTTTTCATAACAAAAAGCAGTGAAGTAATGAGCGTCCATCTCCACTCCAATTGAAAGCTTATCCCAATTTCTATCTTGAATGATTTGAACTAAATAATCGTAAGGATGTTTTGGCCATGTATGAATATAATTTTCATCATAGACAATTATATTTTCATCTTTGAGATAAGTTTTTATATAAGCACCTCCTGAGTCTTGAGCTCTTACAAAACATAAAGGTTCATCAGCGTTAACATGAACAATTGCACACTGAGCATAATAAAAAGACCATGCATCATAACCAGTTAAATAATTCATGTTATTTGTGTCGTGAGAAATTAATAGTTCAATTCCTTTATCCTGCATCATCGACTGAACTTTTTTTAATCTTTGTTTATATTCGTCTTTAGTAAATGACATGAATTTCTATCTAAATAATTTACCAAAACCTTCTACGAGGTTATTTTTATTTATTTGGACCAGAGTATCCCAAATTAATGTCTGATTACTTGATAAAACAATCGTGTTAAGTTTTTTTTCAAGTTTATCAATTATTGGTAATACAGGAAGAGCTGTACAAGATACAAATAATGCATCTGCTCCATTTAAATCTATTTTAGACAAGACATCATACAAATAATTTTGGTCTACTTTGCCTATGTCGTAATCTGCCTCTATATCAAAGTATGAATTGGATGTTATCTCAAATCCCTCTGACTTAAAATAAGCCATAACTTCATCATTAAGTTTTTTGCTGTAGGGTGTAAATAGTGAAAGCTTTTTTATGTTTAACTTTTTTAATGCTTTTATTGCTGCTGTACTTGGTGTTGTAACCTGGGCCATTGGTTTTGCTGCTTTTACCTTTTGCTTAATAGAGTTATAACCTGCTGCAATAGTTCCGGAAGTACATCCGTAGACTACACAATCAATATCTTGATCTGGCAAAATATCTTTTGTTACACTGGTTACTTTATCTGACATTTTTATGAGATTTTCTTTTGTTAAAGGATTATAACACTCTATTCTATTAACAAAAAAATCAATTTCTCTATCCTTAATTACATTAATAAAATCTCTCTCAATCATAAAATCACTTGCAAGAGCAATAAGGCCAATTCGTGGATTTGATTTACTTATGTATTTTGGTTCTATTTTTGTTGAATTCATATTTTAAAAAAGTGAATATATCATAAGTTCTTGAATAATCATTAATATTAAATGAATTGAATGAATTTTAAAGACACTCTAGTTGCATCACTTGTTCCTATCTTTTTAGGTTTTGGTTTTGTAATTGCCAAACCTGCTTTTGAGTCTTTTCCTCCAATACTTCTAATGGGACTAAGATTTATTTTTGCTGCTTCTATTTTAATTTGGTGGTTTCCAATTCCAAAAGGTTTCTTAAAAAAAATTTTTATCGCTTCGTTTATAGCAAATACTTTACAATACAGTATTACCTATACTGGTTTAAATTTTATTGATGCATCTGCAGCGGTATTATTAGTACAAACAGAAGTTCCATTTGGAGTAATATTTGCTTTTTTCATGTTGAAAGAGAAACCAACTTTAAGAGCTTTGATTGGGATAGGAGTTGCATTTGTAGGGGTTTATATTTTAACTGGCTCACCTAATTTAGATGGAAAAATATTTGGTATCGCTCTTACGATTTTAGGTTCAGCAATATGGGCACTTGGC
>CACLPR010000018.1 GCA_902608845.1 uncultured Pelagibacteraceae bacterium | reverse complement strand
TTAGCTTCTTTAATTTTTCTTATGCAGATAATTCTGAAAAGGTCGATCAAATTTCCAAAAATTTGAGATGTTTAATTTGTCAAGGTCAATCAGTTTATGATTCCCAATCGGATTTTGCTTTAAGTATGAAAATTTTAATACAAAATAAAATCGACGAAGGTAAAAATGATGAGCAGATTTATGATTTTCTTAAGAGTAAATATGGAGAGTGGATAGTGTATGATCCAGAAATTAACAAAAATACAGTTTTGCTCTGGGTATTACCTTTGATTTTGTTCATTTTTGGCGGTATTTTAATTCTTAGAAAAGTATCTATAAAGTAGATACAAATTTTTTTATGCAAACCATATTAAAAATATTTTTAATTTACTTTTTGCTGGGATTTAACTTATTAAAAGCAGATGGACATAGCTCTAATGAAAATTGGAGTTTTTATACTGGAACTTTTGACTTTAGCGATGAGGGAAAAAAGTCAACTTTATTTGGTATACAGCATATTAATACTGGAAAAAATAAAGAAAGTTTTTTAGGAATTCTTCAACCAGTAACAGGCCTAATGGTGACGGCTGATAACGCAGCATATGTATATACAGGCTTTCAAATTTATAATGAGGGTCCTTTGAAATTTACACCAAGTTTTACGCCTGGGCTATATTCGGAAGGTGATGGAAAGGACTTAGGTCATGTTATAGAGTTTAAAACAGAGATACAAATTTCGTATGAATTTTCATCAAATAGCGAAATAGCTGTGTCTTATAATCATATATCTAATGCGAGTCTTGGAGATAAAAATCCTGGGGCAAATAGTTATATGTTTAATTATATAAAAAAATTTTAATTTAATAATATGAATTTAAAAAATTGTCACAATTACGGTGATTTTAGAAAATTGGCTAAAAAAAAATTACCTTCTCCAATTTTTCATTACATAGATGGTGCGGCAGATGATGAGATAACGTATGCTAGAAACACTAGTGCTTTTGACGATGTTGATTTAGTTCCAAATGTTTTAAGAGGAGTTGAAAATGTTGATCTCTCAACAACAATTTTTGGAAAAAAATTAGATTTACCATTTTATTTATCACCTACAGCATTACAAAGACTTTTTCATTATGATGGAGAAAGAGCAGTTGGAAAAGCAGCTAAAAAATTTAATACTATGTTTGGTGTTTCAGCTTTGGCTACCGTTAGTGTAGAAGAAATTTCTTCTATGATTGACACACCTAAGATGTTCCAATTTTATTTTCACAAAGACAGAGGCCTTAACGACTCTTGTTTAGAGCGTGCGAAAGCAGCAAAATTTGATGTAATGGCTTTAACAGTAGATACTATTACGGGTGGAAACCGAGAGAGAGATTTAAGAACTGGTTTTACATCTCCACCAAAACTAACTTTATCAAGTTTATTTAGTTTTGCTACTAAGCCAATGTGGGGAATAAACTATCTAACAAAAGGCAAATTTGAATTACCTCATCTTCAAGATTTTGTTAAAGAAGGTACAAGTACTAACTCTTCGATTGGAAAGTATTTTTCTACCATGTTAGATCAATCTATGAATTGGAAAGATGCTGAAAATCTTTGTTCCAAATGGGGAGGTCATTTTGCACTTAAAGGCATTATGAGTGTTGAGGATGCTAAAAGAGCAGTAGATATTGGATGTACAGGTATAATGGTTTCTAATCATGGAGGAAGACAACTCGACGGTTCTAGGTCACCATTTGACCAATTAGCAGAAATTGTTGATGCAGTTGGAGACAAACTTGATGTCATATGTGAAGGAGGAATACATAGAGGAACTCATATGCTTAAAGCATTATCTATGGGTGCCAAAGCTTGCTCAGGTGGAAGACTTTATCTTTATGCCTTAGCAGCAGCAGGTCAAGCAGGTGTAGAGAGAGCGCTAAATCAATATAAAACTGAATTGCAACGTGATATGAAATTAATGGGTTGTACAAAAATTAGTGATCTAAATAGAGGTAATTTAAGATTTAGAGGACAATGAGTTTAAAAAATTGCTATAACTTTGATGACTTTAGAAAGTTAGCAAAAAAAAAACTTCCAGCACCTATATTCCACTATATAGATGGAGGAGCTGATGATGAAGTTACAATGAATAGAAATACCGATTCATTTAATGACTGTGATTTAATTCCAAATATTCTAAATAGTGTTGGTGAACCTGACTTAAAAATAGAGGTTTTTGGAACAAAGATGGATATGCCAATTTTTTTATCACCAACCGCTATGCAAAGTTTATATCACCCAGATGGAGATAAAGCATCTGCTCGTGCTGCAGAAAAATTTGGTACGATATACAGTATGTCTACTATGGCTTCCTTTTCGATTGAAGAAATTGCAAATCTTTCAAGTGGCCCAAAAATTTTCCAATTGTATATTCATAAGGATCAATCAATAACTAATGACTTAATTGATAGATGTAAAAGGGCAAACTTCAATGGAATGTGTATTACAGTCGATACTATTGTTGCTGGAAACAGAGAAAGAGATCATAGAACAGGTTTTACAACACCACCAAAGTTTACTTTAGATAGTTTAATGAGTTTTGCTATGAGACCTCAGTGGGTCTTTAACTATTTTACGCATAAGAAATTTGAATTAGCAAATCTTAAAGATAAAGTTGATAAAGGTACAAATATTGCCCAATCCGTTATGGGATATATAAATGAACAATATGATCCTGCTATGAATTGGAAAGATGCAGAGTATTGTATAAAAAAATGGGATGGCCCAATTGCACTTAAAGGAGTTATGTCAGTTGATGATGCTAAAAAAGCAATAGACATAGGATGTACAGCTATAATGATATCGAACCATGGAGGAAGGCAGCTTGATGGGTCTAGATCTCCTTTTGATCAAGTAAAAGCTATTAGAGATGCTGTAGGAGATAAATTAGAGGTAATTTTAGATGGTGGAGTTCGAAGAGGAACACATGTTCTTAAAGCATTAGCAGCAGGTGCGACAGCTTGTAGTTTTGGTAAAGCTTTTTTGTTTAGTTTAGGGGCTGGAGGCCAACAAGGAGTAGAGAGATTATTGCAAAATATGCACGATGAAATAAGACGTAACATGATATTGATGGGATGCAAAAGTATAAGAGACTTGGATGAGTCCAAAATTATTTATAGAAGATAAAAAATTTTAATTAATAGACATAGTTACCCTTTTCAGTTAGTTTTCTCACTTTAAAAAATAAAATTATGATACTGGCAAAAAATTTAGAAAACTTAGGAACAGAGTCTGCATTCAGTGTACTAGCTGAAGCTAAAGCATTAGAAGCAAAGGGTCACCCAATGATACATTTGGGATTAGGTCAACCAGACTTTAAAACACCAAAACATGTAGTTGAAGCTGCAAAAAAAGCTTTAGACGATGGTCATCATGGATATGTAATGTCGAACGGAATTCCAGAATGTAGAGAGGCTGTAACAAGATGGATTAAAAAACGTTACAATGCAGATATTGATGCTGAAAGAATTTTAATCATGCCAGGTGGAAAGCCAACAATGAGTTATGCAATTCAATGTTTTGGTGAACCAGGTGCAGAAATAATTCATCCTACACCTGCCTTCCCAATTTATGAGTCAATGATAAATTATACTGGTTCAACACCAGTGCCCTATGATCTTACTGAAGACAAAGATCTTAAATTTGATCCAGATAAAATATTGTCTTTAATTACAGATAAAACAAGATTGCTAATTTTAATTAACCCAAATAACCCAACAGGAAGTTTTGTTGAAAAACCAGTAATAGACTATTTTGCTAAAGAGTTAGAAAAACATCCACATGTTACGATCTTAAGCGATGAAATCTATAGTAGACAAATTTTTGACTACAAAGAAATGCCATCGTTTTTTCATTATGAAAATTTAAGGGATAGATTAATTGTATTAGAAGGTTGGAGTAAAGCATATTCAATGACTGGATGGAGATTAGGCTGGAGTTTTTGGCCAAAGGAACTAGTTGAGCATGTGAATAAATTATTAATCAACAGTGTATCTTGTGTAAATGCAGCAGCACAATTTGCTGGTATAGCTGCATTGGATGGACCAGATGATTCAATTAAAGATATGTTAGATAAGTTTACTTTAAGAAGAAATTTAATTCATAAAGGTTTAAATGATTTACCAGGAATAGAATGCAGTCTGCCAGGTGGAGCTTTTTACGCATTTCCAAATGTAAAAGGTACTGGAATGACAGGTGCAGAATTTTGTAAAAAAGCAATGCATGAAGCAGGTGTTGCAATAGTACCTGGAACAGCATTTGGACAAACTTGCCAAGACTACGTGAGGTTTAGTTTTGCCGCATCTAGAGATAATATACAACAGGCTTTAGAAAACATAGGCAAGATGCTTTCTAAATAGACTGTATTTTTAAAAGATTTTTCTGTAATATTTAATTATGAATGAAATTGTCCAGACAGAATTAAAAAAAATCTTTAACGGAAGATTTTCAACATCAAAGTCTACTCGTTCAAACTATGCTAGAGGTGAAGACACATACGATCCAGTACTATCAAAAGCTGTAGTTTTTCCTGAAACTAACGAAGAAGTTTCTCAATTACTAAAATTATGTAACGAACACAAAATACCAGTTGTTCCATTTGGTACAGGTACTTCTTTAGAAGGTCACGTTGTTGGAAATCAAAATGGAATAACAATTTCTTTAGAAAAAATGAATAAGGTTTTGAGTGTAAATGCAGAAGACTTTGATTGTAGAGTTCAAGCAAATGTCACAAGAAAACAATTAAACGAATATTTGAGAGAAGATGGAGTATTTTTTCCAATTGATC
The DNA here is from genome assembly GCA_902608845.1 of uncultured Pelagibacteraceae bacterium. Taxonomy (GTDB): domain Bacteria; phylum Pseudomonadota; class Alphaproteobacteria; order Pelagibacterales; family Pelagibacteraceae; genus Pelagibacter. The sequence goes on along the minus strand of CACLPR010000018.1, from coordinate 12,630 downwards.
CAGGCGCAGATGCTGCTCTTGGAGGGATGGCAGCAACCTCAGCTTCAGGAACAATGGCTGTTAAATATGGAACAATGAGAACTGTAATTTCAGGTCTGACAGTTGTTCTTCCAAACGGAGATATTATTAAAACAGGTGCTAGAACAAAAAAAACTTCTGCTGGATATAATCTCACAAATTTATTTATAGGTTCAGAGGGAACGCTTGGAATAATCACTGAAGTGCAATTAAGATTATCCCCAATACCTGAAAGTATAATGAGTGCAGTATGTTATTTTCCAGATTTAGATTCTGCAGTTAAAGCCTCTCAAGAAGTTATTCAGTATGGTGTCCCAATTGCAAGGATTGAAATGCTTAATAAAGATCAAATGGAAATTAGTATTAAGTATTCTAAATTAGACAATATAAAAGCGTCACCTACTCTATTTTTTGAATTTCATGGTAGTGAAGCGTCAAATAATGAAAATATTGGAATTGTAGAAGAAATATCAAAAAGTAATGGTGGAAGTGATTTTCAATGGGCGTCATCTCCTGAAGAGCAAAAAAAATTATGGAAAGCAAGACATGACGTTTACTACTCTGTAAAAGCTTTAGGAAATGATATGAAAGTTTATTCTACAGATGTTTGTGTTCCAATTTCAAGATTAGTTGAGTGTATTTCATGGGCAGAAAAAGAAGTTCAGAAGCTAGGCCTAACTGCTCCAATGGTAGGTCATGTTGGAGACGGAAATTTTCATTCTATAGTTCTTTATGATCCAGATGATGAAGATAAACAAAAAAGAATAAGACAATATAGTGATGATTTAATCAATAAAGCACTTGAACTTGAAGGAACTATTACTGGAGAACATGGTATAGGACTTCAAAAAAAACATTACTTACTTAGAGAACATCCAGATAATGTACCTGTTATGAAATCTATTAAACGATCAATAGATGTAAATAATATTATGAATCCTGGTAAAATTTTCGATTTAAATTAATCTATCTTAATGAAAAAAATATTGGTCACCAGAAGATTGCTAAGATCTTGTGAGGACAAAGCAAAAGAAATCTTTGATGCAAACTTAAATCTTAATGATGAACTATATTCACAAAAAAAATTAATTGAAATGAGTGAAGGTTGTGATGGCATTCTATCAGCTTTAACTGATAAGCTTGATGCTGAGACCATCAATCAATTACCAGACTCAGTCAAAATACTTTCTAACTTTGCAGTTGGATTTGGAAATATTGATTTAGAGGCTGCAAAAAAAAGGGGAATAGCTGTAACAAATACTCCAGATGTTTTAACTGATGCAACAGCAGAAATAGGAGTTCTGTTAATTCTTGGTGCTTGCAGAAGAGCTTCTGAGGGAATTGAAAGAGCTAGAGAAGGTGGATGGGTTTGGTCAGCAGATTTATTAATTGGAAAACAATTAACAGGCACAAGATTAGGTATTTTAGGAATGGGAAGAATAGGACAAAAAATTGCAAAAGTTGCTAAATCTCTTGGAATGATAATTCATTATCATAACAGATCAAAACTTAGTGAGAAAAAAGAACAAGGTGCAATTTATCATGATAATTTAAAAGATCTTCTATCTGTATCAGATGTGTTATCTGTATGTTGTCCAGCATCAAAAGAGACAATTGATATGATTAATAAAGATACAATCGAATACTTACCAAAAGGTGCAGTAGTTACTAATGTTGCAAGAGGAGATATAATTGAAGACGAGGCAATGGTTGATGCACTGGATAGAAGAAAAGTTTATGCAGTTGGGTTAGATGTTTATAAAAATGAGCCAAACTTAAATAAAGGCTACTATAAACATAAAAGTGCATTTATACTTCCTCATTTAGGCAGTGCTACAAAGGAAACTAGAACAGCGATGGCTAATTTGGCTATTGATAATCTTGATGAGTACTTCAAAACAGGAAACTGTAAAAATAAAGTCAATTAACAATCTCAAGTTGTATTAAGTCTTTTTATCCTCATTTTTAATAATGACTCTAAGTTACATTTGTGTTTAATTGTCGACAGTTAATTAACTATAGAGGAGAAATAAATGATTAAAGACAAAAAGTTGAAAGGTAAAAAATTACCTTCAAGACGTAAGTTCTTTAAAGCCGCTGCTGCAACTGGTGTTGCTGCTGTAGCTGCATCATCTTTAGCTGCCCCAGCTGTTGCTGCTGAAAGAATAGAAGCATCAATGGTTGCTACTTGGGGAAGAGATTTTCCAGGTCTAGGAACAGGAGCTCAAAGATTTGCACAAAGAATTGCAGATATAAGTGACGGTAGAATCCAAGTTACTTACTATGCAGCAAATGAAAGAGTTAAAGCATTTGACTCTTTTGATGAAGTTGCATCTGGTAACTCACAAATGTACCATGCTGCTGACTACTACTGGGTGAAGAAAGATCCAGCTTGGGGTTACTTTACAGCGGTACCATTTGGTTTTACTTACACTGAAATGAATGCATGGATTAGATTTGCAGGTGGTCAACAGTTATGGGATGAACTCGCTGACAAATTTGGTCTTAAAAACTTTATGTGTGGAAGCACAGGAGTTCAAATGGGTGGATGGTTTAACAAAAAGATTAGAAGCCCTAATGACTTCAAAGGTTTAAAAATGCGTATGCCTGGTTTAGGTGGACAAGTAATTGGTAAACTTGGAGGATCTCCAGTTTCATTACCTGGTGGACAAATCTACGAAAACCTTGTGTCTGGTGCAATTGATGCAACAGAATGGGTAGGTCCATGGAATGATGAAGCTATGAAATTCCAAGAAGCTGCTAAATACTATTACTATCCTGGTATGCACGAGCCTGGATCAATGTTAGCATGTGGAACAAATAAATCTTGGTTCACAAGCTTAAACAAATCAGATCAGTTATTGATTGAAGCTGCTGCAGCAATGGAAAACGACGTTATGATGTCTGAGTACAATGCTAAAAACGGTGCTGCTTTAGCAAGATTGATCAATGATCATGGTGTTAAACTAGAGAAGTTTAGCGACAAGGTTTATGATGGCTTTGCTGGTGCTGCTAATGAAGTGTTTGAAGAAACAAGAGCTAGCAGTGGTCTTGCTGAGAGAGTTCACTCGAGCTTCTTAAAAGCAAGAAAAGACATTGGATCTTGGACTAACTTATCAGATTCACCTTACATTTCGCAAAGAAACAGAGCTTTAGGAATGTAATTGAGCTTAATTTAATAACTAAAAGGGCCCTTTTTGGGCCCTTTTTTTTATTTTAAAATTAAGTATTACTTTTAAAAAATTTAAAATCATATGGGTCCAGAAAACAGTAAATTGTCAACTTATTTGAGAGTTTTAAGCTACTCAGTCTTAGCATTTACTCTGGCATTTTTAATTAATAACTTATTTACAGTTTGGGGCGGCTGGCCAGGCATTAAAAAGGTTTTTTCTCATTATGATTTGTTTGGTTTTAAGCAAAAGTCTTTAGAGTCTTCTGATTTAACTTATGGTTATATTCAAATTTTAATATATATAATTTGTATTCTCTCAGTTATCTTTTATGTCTTCAAGACATACTCACAAACTTTAGTTGACGATTCAAAAATATTATCAAAATTTTCAGCGTATTTAATTAGAGGATCTTTTTGGGCTGTATTTTTAGTTGGTTTAGCTGATTTTATAATTTCATTTATGGTTGTTGAAAGATTGTGGGAAGCCATATTTAGTCCTGAAGTTAAAGCTTTCATGGTAAAAGCTCCAGAAAGAATAACTTATATACATTTTCCAATAATATTAGTTTCATTTATAATAGGTTACTTTACAAAATCTGTTGGTTTTATATGGCTAGCAGTATTGGTAGTTTTAAGTGAATTTGTGATTGTTTTATCTAGATTTGTTTTCTCTTATGAGCAAGCCTTTCAAGGAGATTTAGTTAGATTTTGGTATGCAGCTTTATATTTATTTGCAAGCGCTTATGCTTTAATTCACGAGGGTCATGTTAGAGTTGATGTACTTTATTCATCTTTTAGTGAGAAAAAAAAAGCTTGGACCAATATGGTTGGTTCAGCATTATTAGGGGTCCCTCTTTGTTTAATAGTTTTATTTTTAGGTTTAAATGGTAAGGCAAGTATTATTAATGGACCTGTAGTTGCTTTTGAAGTCACACAACAAGGTTCTAATGGATTATACCTCCTTTATTTGATGGCAGTTTATTTAGCAGTTTTTGCTGTCACAATGCTATTACAATTTACTAGCTATTTTATGTCCAGTAGCCATAAAATTATTTTTAATAATATTGAAGATCAAACTCAATCAGATAATCCTGATCAAGTTAGATTAGAAAAAGTAGAGAGTAATTAATGGAATTATTATTTTTAGCTATTCTGGTTTTAATTATGATTGCAGCACTTGCTTCAGGTTATCCAGTGGCTTTTGCTCTTCCCGGTTCAGCAATAATTTCCATCGGTTTAGCTGCATTTTTTGGAGCAATATTTGAGGGAGACTCAAGTGCTTATTTCACAGTTGATGGACCTATAGAATGGTTAGTAGCTGGAATTACTAACTTTAGAAGTAACTATTGGGATGTTGAAACAGATACCTTAATTGCAATTCCTTTGTTTATTTTCATGGGAATAATGCTTCAGAAATCTAAAATAGCTGAAGACTTACTAATTACTATGGGTCAACTATTTGGTCCTATTCCTGGTGGATTGGGTATATCGGTAATTTTTGTAGGAGCCTTACTTGCTGCAACTACAGGAATAGTTGGTGCTACCGTTATCGCAATGGGACTAATTTCTTTACCAACAATGTTGAATAATAATTATGACCGTAAACTTGCGAGTGGTATTGTTTGTTCATCTGGAACTCTTGGACAGATAATTCCCCCTTCAATTGTTTTAATTATTATTGCTGATCAATTAGCTAGTGCCTCAGATGTTGCTAATAATATTAGACAAAATGATTATAAAGCAATCACTGGTGAATTTAATATGCCCGGTGAGTTTAGAGTTGGATCATCTAGTGCTGGAGATATGTTCTTGGGCGCTTTGTTACCAGGACTAGTTCTAGTAGCATTGTATATGATATATGTTTTCATTTACGCAAGAATTAAGAAGGGAGTTGCACCCCCTGTTCCATTTAAAGGAACTTTTGATTTTAAATTTTGGTTGAGAGTTATAGTTATTATCATCCCTCCTCTTGCACTTATATTTGCTGTATTAGGATCAATATTAATGGGGATTGCAACTGTTAACCAAGCTGGTTCTATTGGAGCAATTGGCGCAACTTTAATGGCTGGATATAGGTTGTTTGAAGGTAAGAAAAGTGCATTTTATCCTTTAATACTAATTATTGGATCAATAATACCTATTACTTTTCTGGCTTCAACTTATGAACTCAATGTAAAAAATTTAGAAGAAAGAGATTTGGGTGCAATCTACATTACAGCATTTTTTGTAATTATACTTGTTTATGGAATAGCATGGAGCTTCTGGAGAAGTTATAAAACAGACAATGTACTAAAAGAAGTTGTTACAGAAACTTGTATTACCACTTCAATGGTTTTCATAATTCTATTAGGTGCTGCAATGCTTACATCAGGATTTAGAGCATTTGGTGGAGAAGAGTTGGTAAGAGATTTTCTTCAAGATCTTCCTGGAGGTTTCTGGACTCAGTTTATCGTGGTTATGGTTGTAATTTTTCTTCTAGGTTTCTTTTTAGACTTTATAGAAATTGCTGTTGTAGTTGTTCCGATTATTGCACCGATATTACTTGCTGAGACAGGAGCAAATGTTACAGCAGTATGGCTAGGAGTAATGATAGGTGTAAATCTACAGACATCATTTTTAACTCCTCCATTTGGGTTTGCTTTATTTTATTTAAAAGGAGTAGCCCCAAAAATAATTCAGACATTGGACATCTGGAAAGGTGTAGTGCCTTTCATAGCTCTACAGCTAATTGGCCTTGGAATTGTTGGTTTTTATCCAAGTCTTGTTAATTATCTGCCCAACAGAGTTTATTTAACCTCTAATGTTGCTCCACCTCCAATGAACCCTAAACTTCAATACTGTTTGCAAGAATACAAATTTGCAAACTTTGAAACTAACGGGGATCAAATTAAAACTAGTATTAATGAATTTGATGATATCATTTTAGCAAATTTACCCGCAGATAAATTAAGCTATTTTCAACGTCATGTTGATAATTCTAAATATTCTTTTGAATTGGTTGATGAAGTTAAGAGTGCTCAGTCAATCTATGATGACTATGCTGTTGATTATAGAGACTTACATTTTAAAACAAGAAAAAAACAAAAGAAAATACTAAAATTAAATAAAAAGATAGATAAATACAAAGCTGAGATAAGAAATCTTGATGATGAAGATGTATCAGACAAAAATAAAATTTTGCAAAAAATTGAAAATGTTAAGTTAGAGATAGAGGAAATTCAAAATACAATTCCTCAAGAGTGGAAATCTAAAAATGATGAATTTAATAAAATTAACAAAGCGAAAAATTTAGCTGTCAAAAAATATAAAAAGACTGTGGATAATGCATATGAAGATTTATTATTAATTAAGGAATTTATAAATCATGGAGAAAAATTCGAAGAATTAAGTCAAGATATGAAACTTCTTAAATCAAAAATAGATAATAGAGGTTATATTGATGCAATTGAATTTATTGATAATATTTTTGAAAAAGTTGGAGAAATTTCAGGATCTGATGAATTTGCAGATAAGCTAGATTATTTAATTACCCTTATGGATGAAGATGAAGTTGATTTCGAAAAACTTCAAAGTTCAGCAAATGATACTTATGTTTTATTCCAGCAAGAGATTGACTGGAGAAAAGATTTTAAGAAAAAGCACATGGATAAAATAACTGCTCATGATAAAGTTATTAGTGAAACTATTGGATTACGTCTGCAATCAAAACTTACAAAAGAGCAAGCGATTTATGTCTCAAGATGTAATTCAATACATAGAGATATTTCTCTAAACTTTTAATTAATTCGTAATCTGATCAATTATTTTCGATCTTTTATATAATCCTAAGCCTTCAGCTTTTTGTTTTAATTTGTTGTATTCAGACTTTAAGTTTTCAGTATTTACATTAATTTTATTTCCAATTTCAATTATTGATCCAATGATTGGATCAATTTCTAGGGGACGTTTTGCGTGTAAATCTTGAGTAGTTGATGGTTTGTGGCCTTTTATTGAAATTGCTGCCTTAATTCTATGATCTATCGAAACATTAAATTTAACGCCAATTTTTTCTCCCACTGACTGACATTCTTCCATCAATTTTTTCACTATTTTTAACAGTTCTGGGTCGTTACCAATTTCATCTAAAGATTTATCATGTAGTGCACTCACAATATTAAACGAGCAATTACCCCAGAGCTTTATCCAAATTTCATCTCTTAGATTACTTTTTTGTGGAGCTTTTAAACCTCCTGCAATTAATAAGTCTGCAATAATTTTAAGTCTTTCTGATTTTGACCCATCTGGTTCGCCTAATGTAAATCTTTCACCGCCATTGTGTTTAATAACACCAGGTTCAGTAATTTCAGCTGCTGGATAAACTACACATCCAAGAGCTCTTGAAGGCCTCAAAGAATTCCAAATTTTACCATCAGGATCAACACTATCTATGTGTTTCTCATCTAAGTTTGTCCCCGTGTTAGCTTTATGAAAATACCACCATGGTAAGCCATTCACAGCAGATATTATAGTTGTATTTTCTCCAATTAAGCTTTGAAGAGACTCTACTATATTAGAAATTGCATGAGCTTTTACTGAAATAAAAATATAATCTTGAATTCCAAGTTCTTTGGGATCATCTGTTACTTTTAATTTAAAGTTTTCTGTTTTATCTTTTTTAATTAATGTTAAACCATTTTCCTCGATAGCTTTTTTGTGTGGACCTCTAGCTATAAGTGATAAATCAATATTATTTTTACTTAAACATGCAGCTAAATATCCACCAATTGATCCTGCACCAAATATACAAACTTTTATCATTAATTATTTAAACCAAATTTTTTTGCTAAAACATTTCTTTGTAATTTTCCTGTTGCTCCTTTTGGAATTTCTTCAACAAAAAAAATTTTTTTTGGTATTTTAAACTTAGCAAGTTTTTCTTGAGCATACTCTAAAATATCATTTTCTGAACATGTCTCACCATTTTTTATTATAATTGCACTAGCAATATTTTCTCCAAGCATTTTATCTTCATACCCAAAACAAACTGCTTGATCTATTAATGGATGGTTCATTAATACATTATCAACTTCTAATGGAGATATTTTTTCTCCACCTTTATTAATTATTTCTTTTAATCTTCCTGAAATCTTTAAATAACCCTCATTATCGAAATAACCTTGATCGCCAGTTCTAAACCAACCATTTGTAAAACTTGTTTTGTTTGCTTCTTCATTATTATCGTATCCAAGAGTTACATTTTCACCTTTTATACACACTTCTCCTTCATCACCTTTTTTTAGCACTTCCCCATTTTCATTCATAATACATACCTCTGGACCTGCTGGAAGGCCAACAAATCCTGCTTTTTGTTGCATAGGTGGCAATGGATTAGAAGTCATTTGGTGAGTAGCTTCTGTCATACCGTATGCCTCAATCACTGGGCAACTAAAAACATCATTTAAATCTTTGAATACCACTGGTGGTAAAGATGCAGATGATGATCTAATTAATCTTAGTTTTAGTACCCTAGCAATTTCTAAATTTCTACGTGCTCTTAATAAAATAGCCTGATGCATTGTAGGTACTCCTGAGTACCAAGTTATTTTTTCTGATTTAGCTATATCTAAAAACTTGATTGCATTAAAACCATTTGATGCACATACAGATGCCCCAGCCTTCATTGATGAAGCTAAAATAGCTATAAGACCATGTATATGAAAAAGTGGCATAATATTAAGACAATGGTCATTTTCAGAAAGATTTAAACTTTTAGAAATATTTTCTGCTGAAGAAAAAATATTTTTATTTGTTAAAGGAACAATCTTTGGTCTCGATGTAGTACCAGAAGTGTGTAGCACTAATGCTTCATCATTTTCATTGGGTAAAGAATATTCACTTTCTTTTTCGTAAATATTAAATATTCCTGAAGGTCCATCCTTTTCAGGATTAATTTCACATAATTCTATTTTTAATTTTTTTGCTACATCTACAACTGGATTTTCAGAATTTTTCTCAACCAAAACAATTTTTGGATTTAAATCTTTTAAATAAAATTCATACTCCTCAGATTTATATGATGGATTTAAAGGGGCAGCAGACATATAGCTTGAAATAGCCAAAAAACTTGAAGCCATGAACGGTCCATTTGGCAAAACTATCGCTGCTCTATCTTTGTTTGATAATCCATTTCCAGCCAGTTGTTTAGAAATTTTATTGATAAATAATTTTAAATCTTTGTAACTTAGTTTTGTACTGATTTCAGATGTTAGAGCAATATTTTCATCGTTCACATTTTCAAAAATGTTTCTAACAATTCTTTTTGACATTATTTAGTACCCTTTTGCGTAACCGTCTTTTCTAGGGTCAGATCCTCCTAAAAGGTCCCCTTCTGATCGATTTATTTTAATAGCTTGACCTCCACCATGAGTACCATCAATATACTCAACATTATGACCGATTTCTCTCAATTCATTAAAAATTTGATTATCGACTGATTTTTCAAGCTTATAAATATTGTTAAAATGAAAAGCTCTAGGAAAACTTAAAGCCTCTTGAGGACCCATACCGTAATCAATCATATTATTTAAAACATGCACCTGTCCTACTGGTTGATATTGTCCTCCCATAACTCCATAACTCAAAGTTGTGTTGTTATCTTTGTCAATGACCATACCTGGAATAATAGTGTGTAATGGTCTTTTTAAGCCCTCAATACAGTTTGGATGCCCATGCTCTACTCTGAAATTTGTTCCCCTGTTATGTAAAAGTATTCCACTTTTATTTGTAGTGATACCTGATCCAAATACATAACAAACTGAATTAATGATGGATACACTATTTAAGTCTTTATCTACAACTGTTAGATAAATAGTTTCTGGGTGAGCTGGAATATTTAAGTCACCAACATCACCGCATGAATTGAGCTTTATTTTATTAAAAATATCTTCAATATTTTTATCACTTAAAATTTCATCTAAATCAAAATTTACAAAATTTGGATCGCCTAAGCTTGTTTCTTTAACTTTATAAGCTTGTTTTGTAACTTCGGCTTCAAGATGAAATCTTTCTGTACTGTTGAATTTATAGTTATGAATATTTAGTTTTTCTAACAATTTCATCATAATCAAAACCGTTACGCCAGGTCCATTTGGAGGACATTGATGAATAAAATCACCCTTATAACTAGATTTTATTGTTTCTGATCTTATTGTGTTCTGTTTAGAAAAATCCTCAAAAGTATGCACACCCCCTAATTCATTTAAACTTTCAATTATATCTTTTGCAGTTTCACCCTCATAAAATTCTTTACTTCCTTTTTTACTAATTGCCTCTAATGTTTTTCCTAATGGAATATTTTTCATTAATTCATTTTCTTGATAAGTACGACCTTCTTTCAAAAAAATTTTTTTAGAATTTTCATTTCCATTAATTTTATTTAAGCTATTATGCCAAGCATTTGACACTACTTTAGAAATCTTGTGACCATTTTTTGCAATCTCAATTGCACCTGTAAATAATTGTTCAAAATCTAATTTTCCAAATTCTTTATGAATAGTTTCCCAAGCATGAACTGCACCAGGAATTGTTACTGAATGAGGACTTGTTAATCCAATTTTATTTATATTTTTTTCCTTGAAGAAATCATAACTTAATTTCTCTGGTGCTAACCCAGATCCATTAAAAGATACTGCATCCTTATTATTCATTTTGACAATTGCAAAACAGTCTCCACCAATACTTGTTGCATTAGGCTCAACTACAGATAAAACTATTGAAGCTGCTATAGAAGCATCTACTGCATTTCCACCCATTTTTAGTATTTTTAAGGCTTCTTCGGTCGCTAATGGATGAGAAGTTGCAGCCATAGCATTTGCTGAGCGTGCATCTTTGTCTTTTGTTGATTGATTATTCATAGTACAGATAAAATCTCAAAAATTTATAAATGATTACTAAAGTAAATAAAAGCATTATCATATTCTGTATTTTCGCCTTTGGTTTTTTATTATCAAATCTTGTCAGATCTATTACTGCAACATTAACGCCGGTCCTGACATATGAATTCGATTTAACTGCAGGGAATTTAGGACTGTTAGCAGGAGGCTATTTTATTGGCTTTTCAATTATGCAAGTCCCAATAGGACTACTACTTGATAAATTCGGACCAAAAAAGGTTGTTGGGTATTTTTTGATAATTGCATTGGTAGGAACCATATCATTTGCATTAGCAAAAAGTTTTTCTGGGTTGCTTATTTCAAGAATATTTATTGGGATCGGCGTGAGTGCTTGCATGATGGGACCTCTAACAGGATACAGAGTTTGGTTTGCTGAAAAATATCAACAGCGCGCTAATTCATGGATGTTAATGGTAGCAAATATAGGTTTTGTATCATCTACTTTACCTGTACAGATTTTATTACCATACATAGGATGGAGATGGATTTTCATTTTAATAGCTATACTTATTTTAATAAGTATTATTTTAATTTTCTTATTCACTCCTAATTGGGAACAGAAAGAAAACTTCACTGTTGATGAAGAAAAAAAAGGTTTAGCACAAATCTGGAAGAATAAGTTTTTTATCAGCATGGTACCATTAGCATTTATTAATTATGGTGGTATACAGGCAATTCAAACCCTTTGGGCTGGCCCTTGGATGCTAAATATTACAGGTTATTCTCCATTTCAAAGTGCTACAGGCTTGTTTTGGATCAATGTAACTATGTTAGCATCATACTTTTTATGGGGATATATTCTCCCCAAACTCTCTGATTATGGAATAAGTAGTGTTAAACTTATTAAATTTGGACTCCCAATAAGCTACTTTGTTTTTTTTCTTATAATCTTTTTTGGCCCTAAAGCTGGAGCTTTTTTATTTGCAATATAAAGTTGCTTAATATTTGTTTGAATTGTGTCTTAATTTAATTCTGTAATAAATAACTCAATTGAGTTTACGAGATTTTCGTTAAAGTCCATCATATGATCATCATTTTCAACAAAAAAACTTGATTTTTTTCCATTAAATTTATCATAAATTTCTTTTCCCATTTTAAATGGCACAATTTTATCTTTCATACCATGCATTACAAGAATTGGAGATGTATTTTTATTCAATTTGCTAATCGAATTGTATTTATCTTTTAACAAATATTTAACTGGCAAATATGGATAATAACTTTTTGCTAGTGTTTCCATAGATGTAAACGGTGACTCTAATATCACACCACTAAATGAATAATCTTGTGCTAGATTTAATGCAATTGCTGTCCCCAACGACTCCCCGTACAAGATTATATTTTTATCTTCAATTTTCTTGGAATTTAGCCATTTCTTTGCTGCCAAAGCATCTTCATAAAGGCCTATTTCTGAAGGTTTTCCATCATTTCCACTAAATCCCCTGTAAGCAAATATCAAATAGTTAACGTTCATTTTTGAGAATTCATTTAACTTATAAATACGATTAT
>CACLPR010000017.1 GCA_902608845.1 uncultured Pelagibacteraceae bacterium | reverse complement strand
AGGTATCATTTCAAAGTTTTGACCACCTGATTTAATAAAACTTTCTTTCCCTTGGATAGATATTTCTTCTAAAGTTTCAACACAATCAGATGAAAAACCAGGACATATAACTAAAATATTTTTTTTCCCCTCTTTGGGCAAAGCTTCAAAGGTTTTGTCTGTATAAGGTTGCAGCCATTCTTGAGGACCAAATCTTGATTGAAATGTTGTCATAATTTTAATATCTGAATATTTTTCAGAAATTAGTCTAGTAGTTTTTTGACAGTAGCAATGATAAGGGTCTCCTTTATCAAAATATTTTTTTGGTATTCCATGATACGAAGCTACTATTAAGTCTGGTTTCCAATTAATTTCGTTAATTTTTTTTATAATACTATTTTTAATAGCATCTATATAAAGAGGTTCGGACTCATAATGAGGAACTATTTTTAAATTCGGTTGCCATCTCATTTTCATAAGGGTTCTATATACCTCGTCACATACAGTTGCAGTTGTTGCAGCAGCATATTGGGGATAAAGAGGTAGTATTATTAAATTCTCACAACCTTTTTCATGAAGTTGATTTATTTTACTTTTGATACTTGGATTGCCATACCTCATAGCAAAATCAACAGTCAACTTTTCATTCCCTATTTTATCGGATAATTTTTGAGCTTGACTTTCTGTAAAAAATCTTAGTGGTGACATGTTCTTGTCTTTCATCCATATCTCTTTATAAGCTTTGGCTGTTTTTGATGGCCTGAAAGTAAGTATAAATAAGTTAAGAATTACTTGCCAAATAATAGGATTTACTTCGATAACTCTTCTATCTGATAAAAATTCCTTTAAATATTTCCTTATATCCAGCCATTTGGTGGAATCAGGTGTGCCAAGATTTATAATTAAAATCCCTGTTTTTCCATAATTAATTTTAGGATGGTCTGGTGTCATTTAAAATTTCTTACTATTTTAATCAAGTGTTCAACCATTTCAATTTTAGTTTCTGGTAAAATTCCATGTCCTAAATTAAATATATATGGATGATCCTTAAAAATATGAAGATATTTTTCTACTTCTTTTTTAAGAGTTTCTTTATTAGTCAATAATATTTTAGGGTCAAGCCCCCCTTGGATAGGAATTTTTATTTGTTTTACTATTGTTTTTGGATCAACATCATAGTCTATATTTACTGCATCTGGTTTGACTATTTCACAGAAATTTTTGTAGTCTTTTATACCTCTTGGAAAACAAATTACAGGCACACCTAGTTGTCTAACATATTCTACAATATTTAGTGTGGGTATATAAATGAATTCAGGAATTTTATCATTTAATAATCCTGCCCAACTATCAAAAATTTGAATTACTTTAGCCCCTGCATCGACCTGATTTTTTATATGAACTTTTAAGAATTTTTCAATAATTCCTAATAGTCTGTTTATTAAAAATTCATCTTTAAAAAAATCGCCTGTTAGACCTTTTTTTGGTGATGATTTATTAATCATGTAAACAAGAATAGTCCACGGAGCTCCAACAAAACCTATCATGTCTTTATTATCCATTAAAGGATCCTGGGTAGTTTTGGAAATTGCTTTGTAAACTTTATAAACTTTTTCTGTAAAATTAATCTCATCAACATTTTTAATATTATCTAATTCTATCTCTCCGAGCTTTGGTCCAAAATTTTTTTCAAATTGTACCTTTTGACCAAGACCATATGGTAACATCAAAATGTCAGAAAATATTACTGCACCATCAAACCCAAATCTCTTTATTGGCTGAAGAGTTATTTCAGATGCTAAATCGCTGTTTAAACAAAGTTTTATAAAATCCGTGTTTTTTTTTCTTATCTCACGAAATTCGGGTAAATACCTTCCTGCTTGCCTCATTAACCATATAGGATTAGTTTTAGTGTCTTTATTTTTTATACAGTTAGTTAAGGGGCTCATATAAATAGATAAATATTATTTACTTTATTAGTATTATGTATTGTGAATAACGTAAATTAGTCAATTATAACACTTTGTTAACTCTTTATTAATAATTTAGGTCTCTATTTAGATCAATTTTATGTGAATTAATTAAGGTTTCTAACATTTTGTCTATATTATGTATAACTTTGTTAACATTTATAATTTAGTTAATTTGTGGGACAAAAAACTAACTATTAGCATTTAGAAGGATAAATCTGAATTTTTCTTATTTTTCTTATAGATTATAAACACTTTATACATGAGAAATTTATATCAAATATACTTAATATCAGACTCCACTGGTGAAACACTTGATAGGATTTTTTTAGCTCTGAAAGCACAATTTCCAAATTTCGAATATGAGACAAATCATTTTTCCTTTACTCGTACTGAAAGTCAAACTCTTGCCATACTAAAACAGGCTAAAAAAGATAAAAATTCAATTATTTTATATACTATTGTTAATAGTAAATTAGCAAAATATCTTACAGAAAAAGCCTACGAAAGAAATATACCTTGTTTTGGGGTTCTTGGAGACTTGATCTTAAATTTTTCAAAGGTCTTAAATCAAAAAGCTTCTCACGAACCAAGTGGGCAACACATTCTAAATGAAGAATACTATGACAGAATTGAAGCTATCCAGTTTACGATGAACCACGACGATGGTAACCAAACTAATGATATAGAGAAATCAGATATTATATTATTAGGTGTAAGTAGAACTAGCAAAACACCAACTTCCATTTATCTAGCTAATAAAGGTTTTAAAACTTCAAATATTCCACTTGTAAATAAAAATTCTATACCTTCTAAAGTTATTGAAAAAAATTTTAGACCATGCGTTATTGGCCTAGTTACAGAGGCAGAAAGATTATATGATTTAAGAAAAAATAGATTGAATTCATTGAAAGAAGATCAAAATAGTGAATACGTTAATATTGATAAGATTAAAGAAGAGCTAAATAGTGCTAAAAAATTATTCAAAGAAAATAATTGGCCGACGATAGATGTAACGAGAAAATCAGTTGAGGAAACAGCAGCGTCAGTAATAAAAATTTTTGAGATAAAGAATAAAAAAAATGCCTAACATAATTTTAGCTTCAAAAAGTAAAGTTAGAAAAGAAATACTAGATAATCATAATATTAATAGTAAGGTAGAAGCCTCAAATGTTGATGAGGGCCCTATTAAAGAAAGTTTATTAAAGGAAGGAGCTTCACCAGAAATTATTTCAAAGAACCTAGCGGAGTTAAAAGCAAACAAGGTAAGTCAAAAAATTAATAATGCTCTAGTATTAGGAGCAGATAGTGTCATAGATTTAACTGGAGAATTAATTTCAAAACCAGAAAGTAGAGAAGAGGCTTTGAATATTTTAAAGAAACTCAATGGAAAAAAACATTCTTTGATCAGTTCAGTTTGTATATCTAAAAATGGATCTATGGTTTGGAACTATACTGACAAAGCTTACTTGACCATGAAGTATTTTTCTGAAGATGAATTAACTACTTATCTAGATAAAATAAGTGATGAAGCTTTATATGCATATAATGTTTATCAAATTGAAGGAGAAGGAAGAGCCTTATTCTCAAATATTGATGGAGATGAAGATTCGATAATGGGCCTGCCTATCAAAAAAATTAAGGAATATTTGAAACTTAAGAAATGAAAAAATTTTTAGTAATAGGGAATCCAATTGAACATTCTTTATCTCCGAAGTTACATAATTATTGGATAAAAAAAAATAATTTAGATGCAATTTATGGAAAACTGGAAGCTTACGACAATGATTTGTCTGAACTATGCAAATCTATCAAAAAGGGAGATTTGGAAGGTTTAAATGTTACTGTTCCTTTTAAAAAATCTATAATACCTCACCTAGATATTTTAAGTAGTGATGCATTAAGAACACAATCTGTAAATACTATCTCGCTAAATAAAGGTCATTTAATTGGAGATAACACTGATATTAATGGTTTTGAATTAAGTGTAAGAAAATTGAATTATGATGTTAGTGATAAGACAGTTCTGATATTAGGTGCTGGTGGGGTTGTGCCGTCAATAATTCTTTCATTGTTAAGGATGAAAGCATCAAAAATACTTTTGAGTAATAGAACCAAAGAAAAAGCTGATAATTTAAAGAAGTTTTTCAAAGAGATTAATATTATAGACTGGGGTGATTTACCTGATTTTGATATGATAATTAATGCAACTACTTTAGGTTTGAATAAAGATGATAATTTTGGTTTAGACTTCTCAAAGATTAGTAATAACAAGTTTTTTTATGATGTAATATACTCTCCATTTCAAACAGAATTCTCTGCGGCAGGTAATGCAAAAGGCAATGTAATTGAAAATGGTTTAAATATGTTCTTATTTCAAGGCCAGCAAGCCTTTAAAATTTGGCATAATGTTGAACCAGAAATTAATAAAGAGTTAATTGAATTTCTAAAAAAATAAAACTATGAGATTTAAAATTAAAAATGATTAGAGTTGGAATAATCGGTGGTATAGGCTCAGGAAAATCTTTTATTTCAAAGCTTTTCGGCTATCCAGTATTTAACGCAGATGATGAGGTAAAATATATTTATAAAAAAAATAAAGACTGTTTTAATAAATTAAAAAAAAAACTTCCAAAATTTATAAAAACATTTCCTATTCAAAAAAAAGAGCTCATATCGTCCATTAGCTCAAATAAGAAAAATCTTAAAATTATATCTTCCGTTGTCCATCCATTTGTAAGAAAAAATATGAAAAAATTTATAATAAGAAATAAGAAGAGTGAAATGATTATTTTTGATATCCCTTTATTAATAGAAAACAAACTCAATAAAAAAAAAGATATAATTATTTTTGTTAAATCAAAAAAATCCAAAGTTTTAAACAGATTAAAAAAGAGACCTAACTTCAATGAAAAATTGATTAGGAATCTTAGAGAAAATCAAGTTATCTTATCTAAAAAAATAAAATTAGCTGACTATGTTATTAATAATAATTTTTCAGCAAATGTGATGAAAAAAAAAGTTAAACTAATTAAAAAAAAAATTTTAAATGAAAGAAATAGTTCTAGATACTGAGACAACAGGCCTATCTGTTAGAGATGGTCATAGAATTGTTGAAATTGGTTGTATAGAGTTAGATAATTTAGTACCAACAAAAAATATATTCCATTTTTATTTAAACCCTGAGAGAAAAGTATCAGAGAAAGCATTTCAAGTTCACGGTTATTCTGATGAATTTTTAGCAACCAAACAAAAATTTGCTGATATAGCTGATGATTTCATAAGTTTTATTAAGGATAAGAAAATTATCATACATAATGCTGAATTTGATATTGGTCATTTAAATAATGAATTAACTTTAGTTGGAAAGCCAAAAATAAGTAATACAAATGTTATTGATACGCTAGAATTAGCGCGAAATAAGTTTCCAGGATCAGGAATAAGCTTAGACGCATTATGCAAAAGGTTTAGAATTGATAATTCAAGGAGGAAAAAGCATACTGCTTTGATTGATTGTGATTTACTTGCAAAAGTATACATAAATTTAATTGATCAAAAAGAACCTACTCTAAATTTAGTTGAAAATAATGAAAATAATATTTCTTTGTCCAAAGGTAGCGCAGATTATTGTAAAAAAGTTATTAAACCAACAGAACAAGAATTATTAAACCATAAAGAATTTATTAAAAAAAATTTAAAAAAAAATTTCTTTTAATTTAATCTTTCTTTATATAGCTTTTCGAAATCAATTTTGTTTCCAAATTTTAAATCTGGCAAACCTGATGATCGTAAAATAGTCAAAAACTTTTCCTCTAATTCTGGATACATCATTATTTGAAGATCACTCAATATTATTTTTTCAAGATCTGCCTTATTAATTTGTAAATCATATATCTCGATGACATTTGCATATGCAATTTGAAAAAATCCCTTTTCTTTTTTTTTATTTGCATTTTCATATGTTAAAGTAGTTAAAACTTCTATCATTTTTCTTTTTAAAGGTTTTGAATTAATATCAACTTTCATCTTATATTCTGGAATAGTATTTCTAATTGTTACCAAAGCTTCTGGGCTTGGAATTTCAACTGATAAATCTTTAATATAACTTACAATTATTTTAAATTTATTTTCCATCTTTATCTTCTATATCTTCGTATTCTCCTTCAATATAATTTTTTCCTCTATCATTATCTTTTTTTTTAGATGCATTTTTTTTTGAATATTTACTAAGAATTATTTTTCTTGTAACAGGAAAAACTAACAAGATACCTATAATATCAGTAGCAAATCCTGGTAATATTAGTAAAAGAGCCGCAAATGCAATTGCCGCCCCTGAAACTATTTCATAAAGTGGTAATTCATTTTTAACTAACTGAGACATACCTGAACGCAATGTGTTAAATCCTTCATATCTTGCGTACCAAATACCTACAACCGCAGTTGTAAGAATTAATAAAATGGTGTTTAAAGCTCCTATTTCTGATCCAACCTTTATAAATAGGTAGATTTCAATAAGAGGTATCCCTAAAATGAGAATTATTGCTGTGTTCATTTGTCTATAATGTAAATTGCAGGTTGAAATTAATCAACATAGTAAATATTATTAATATATGAGTTACAGCTTTGAGTACATCGATATAATACTATTAGCAATGATAGCAGGTTTTATTTTCCTAAGATTAAGAGGAATTTTAGGTAAAAAAACTGGTTTTGAAGAAAATATTAATTCAAGTTTTCCCCACGAGGAAGTTAAAGAGACTAAAGTTTCTCCTGTTCTAAATGCTGAAACTTTTGATGAAGCTGCAAAAAAAGATTTTCTAAACGGTGCAAAGATCGCTTATGAAAGCATTATCACGAGCTTCTCAAAAGGAGATCTAAAATCAATTAAAAATCTTCTAGCAAAAAATGTATATGATCAATTTGATGAAGCCATCAAAGACAAAAAGGCAAGAAATGTAACTTCTGAAACCACTTTTATCGGTATTAATTCTGCAGAAATAAAAGAGCATAATCAAAATAAAAATATGCTTGAGGTTAGCGTTGAATTTGTAAGTGAAATTATATCTTGCATTAAAGATAAAGATAATAAAATTATATCTGGTGACGCCCAAAAAGTTAAAAAAGTTTTAGATACTTGGAAATTTACAAAAGATAGTACTTCAAAAAATCCTAACTGGCTAATAGTAGACACTCAGGCTTAGTTGATAAAAAAAATATCAGACAAAGATAAAAAAGACTGGCAAGATTTTTTAAATAGTACTGATAAATTAGAAAATAAAGACCAAAAAATTTCTTCATCACCTAATAGATATATCGAAAGATCTATTGATTTGCATGGATATACTTTAGAGGAAGCAAATCACAAGATGACTTCCTACATAGAAGAATGTTTTATTAATGGAGTTAACAAAATTAATGTTATTACAGGAAAGGGCTTAAGATCAAAAAATTTAAATGACCCATATCAATCTAGTAATTTGAGCATATTAAAATACTCAGTACCTAATTTTATTAAAGGTAGTGATCATTTAATGAGCAAAATTATAAGTATTGATTTTGAGGCTGTTGAAAATCCATCCGTTGGAAATTTTGATATTTTTTTAAGAAAAAAAAAATAAGAATTATAAAATAAATTTTGAAAGATCAGCGTCTTTTACAAGTTCGCCAATATTTTTCTTAATATAATCCGAGTCTATACTGATCTTTTCTCCAGCTCGGTCTGTTGCAGTAAAACTAATTTCATCTAAAACTCTTTCGATTATAGTATGCAGTCTTCTTGCGCCAATATTTTCAACTGTTGTATTTACTTCGCTTGCAATTGTTGCGATGGTATCAATTCCATCTTCAGTAAATTCTAAATCAACATTTTCTGTTTTAAGTAAAGCTTTGTATTGTTTAATCAAACTATTGTCTGGCTCTTTTAAGATTCGCTTAAAATCCTCACTATTCAATGCATCTAGCTCAACTCTGATTGGAAGTCTTCCCTGAAGCTCAGGTAAAAGATCTGATGGCTTTGCTAGTTGGAAGGCTCCTGATGCTATAAATAATATGTGATCTGTTTTAATTGGACCATATTTAGTGCTCACAGTTGTCCCCTCAATTAAAGGAAGTAAATCTCTTTGAACACCTTCTCTGGAAACATCTCCTCCAACTCTATCAGTTCTTGCTGAGATTTTATCTATTTCATCTAAAAATACGATTCCGTTGTTCTCAGTTGTATTTTTTGCTGATTTAATAATTTTATCTTGTTCTATTAATTTATCAGCTTCTTCGTTTAGTAATATTTCATGAGACTCTTTTACTGACATTTTTTTCTTCTTAGCTTTTTGGCCCATAGATTTTCCTAACATGTCTGAAATATTAATCATTCCAACATTTGCACCAGGCATACCAGGAATTTCAAATGATGGCATTCCACCGCCACTTTCAGTAACAGCTATTTCAATTTCATTATCATCTAAATCACCGTCTCTTAATCTTTTTCTAAAACTTTCTCTTGTTGCAACACTTGCTTTATTCCCAACTATTGCATCAAGAACTCTATCCTCTGCTAATTTTTGTGCTTTAGCGTGAACTTCTTTTCTTTTTTTAACTTTTTCCATTGCAATAGCAATTTCTAAAAGATCTCTAATTATTTGTTCAACATCTCTTCCAACATAACCAACTTCGGTAAATCTTGTTGCTTCAACTTTTACAAATGGTGCTTCAGCTAATTTTGATAATCTTCTAGATATTTCCGTTTTACCAACACCTGTTGGCCCCATCATTAAAATATTTTTTGGAAGAACTTCATCCTTCATATCACCTTCTAAAGCTTGTCTTCTCCATCTATTTCTTAAGGCTATTGCAACAGCTCTTTTGGCATTATTTTGTCCAACAACAAATCTATCTAACTCAGAAACTATTTCTCTTGGAGATAATGAGTTTTGAATATTATTCTTCTCTTTTTTTACTTTTGCGTTTGGGAGAGTTGTGACGTTTGATTTTTCCATATTAAATTTTCTCTATATTGCAATTATCATTTGTGAAAACGCATATTTCAGATGCAACTTTAATCGCTTTTTTTGCAACTTCCTCTGCTGATAAATCTGTATCCATTAAAACTTTTGCAGATGCTAATGCATAATTTCCACCTGATCCTATTCCAATAACATCTCCTTCCGGCTCTAAAACATCGCCAGTTCCTGAAATAATGAAACTATTTTCTTTATCACCAACAGCCATCAAGGCTTCTAATCTTCTTAAATACTTATCTGTGCGCCAATCTTTAGCTAATTCAACAGCTGCTCTTGCTAGATTTCCAGCATGTTTTTCTAGTTTAGACTCTAATCTTTCAAATAATGTTAATGCATCTGCAGTAGATCCAGCAAATCCTGCGATCACATTTCTTTTCTCAATCTTACGAACTTTATTTGCAGTTTTCTTAATTACTGTATTTCCCATACTAACTTGGCCATCACCAGCAACTACTACTTCATTGTTTTTTCTTACTAATACTATTGTTGTCATGGGATATAGATGGATACTAAATACAATAGTTCAAGACCAAGCCAGGAATTATTGCCATAATTGAATAATAGATATATACCTTTTTCAAACTATGAAACGTAAAGCCAAAATAAGTAGAAAAACAAAAGAGACCAACATCAGCGTTGATTTAAATATTGATGGTAAGGGTAAGTACAAAGTTGACACAGGTATAGGATTTTTAGATCACATGCTTGAGCAATTATCGAAACACTCTTCGATGGATATGAATATTAAAGCTAAAGGCGACACGCATATAGATCTTCATCACACAACTGAAGATACTGGAATTGCAATTGGTGAATGTTTGAAAAAAGCATCAAAAAAGTTTGTTGGTATAAAAAGATATGCACATGCGATGATACCGATGGATGAAACGTTAACTAGAGTTGCAATTGATGTATCAAACAGACCTTATTTAATTTGGAAAGTAAAATTGAAAGTAGAAAAATTAGGTGAGATGGATACAGAATTATTTAAAGAATGGTTCCAAGCTTTTTCACAGGCCGCGGGAATTACTTTGCACGTTGAAAATATTTATGGTGATAACAGCCACCACATAATAGAGTCTTGCTTTAAAGGATTGGCACGATCATTAAGAGCTGCTTTAGAAATGGATCCTAGAAATAAAACTACAATACCTTCTACAAAAGGTTCTTTATAAATTTAATGAATGTCACAATTGTTGACTACAATTCAGGCAATATAAGTTCTGTTATTAATTCTTTTAAAGAAGTTGCAAAAGATAAAGTAAACATCGAAGTAACAGCAGATCTTGCAACAATAAAAACTAGTGATAAAGTTGTATTGCCAGGACAAGGTTCTTTTAAAAGTTGTATTGATGGTCTTAATAGTATTAATGGCTTAATTGATACATTAAATGAATTTGCAATTCACAATAAAAAACCACTTCTTGGAATTTGTGTTGGCCTTCAAATGTTCGCAGACGTTGGATATGAAGAGGTTGAAACTAAAGGATTAGGTTGGATTTCTGGTAAAGTTTCTCAAATTGATAACAAAGGTGGCAAATTTAAGCTTCCGCACATTGGTTGGAATGAAATTAACATAATGAAAGATAGTAAGATTTTTGAAGGTATTGAAAATAACTCTCACATGTATTTTGTTCACAGTTATGAGTTTGTGCCTGAGGATAAATCTGTAATTTTAGCAACAACTGATTACTCATCTAGTGTAGTTTGTGCTGCAGAAAAGGAAAATATTTTTGGGACCCAATTTCACCCTGAAAAGAGTGATAAAATTGGACTAAAAATAATTAATAATTTTTTAAAGCTATAGAAAGAAATGAAAAACATAGATTTGAGTCATTTAGTTGGTAAAGATGTTTCCGTCGCTTTTAAAGAAGCCGAAGAGCTTTTTGAACAAAATCTAGAGGGAAAAATTAATGCACACAAAATATATAGTCATTTGATAGATCAAGTACCAAACGAATATTCAGAAAAGAAATTTCATGTTTTAAGAGGTATTTTAAGAGAAAAAATCTGGAGATGTGAGAAAAATTTTTTTTGGAATGAAAAATTCTTCTCACAAGCAGGGCAAGATAAAATTATTAAAAATCACTTTTTCCAAAATAAAAAAGGTGGTTTTTTTGTAGAGGTAGGTGCGTATGATGGAATTATTGGTAGCAATTGTTATCACTTTGAGAAATTTTTGGGTTGGGAAGGAATTGCAATTGAACCATCTAATATTCAGTATGAAAAGCTCAAAAGTAATCGAAATTGCAAAACTATAAATAAAGCAATAAGTAATGAGATAAAGGATGTTGAGTTTTTAGAAGTTGTAGAAGGACTAACTCAGATGAGTGGAATTAACGATGAAAATTACACTGCAATTGAATTAATAAATAAAAATGAAAAAAGTAAAACTAAAAAGTCCAAAATTACTACAACTACTTTTGAGCAAGAAATAAAAAGTGATATAGAAATCGATTATTTATCAATTGATATTGAAGGGGGGGAATTAGATTTACTAAAATCCGTCGATTTTAATAAATATCGTATCAAAGTAATTTCTGTAGAAAATAATGTTCCAGATAAATTTAATTATAATTCTTTCTTTAAATCAAAAAATTTCTCATTTTTTGACAGAATAGGACAAGATGAAATTTTTTATAACAATAATTATTTCAAACTTAATTTATGAAAATACTTCCAGCTATAGACATTAAAGACAAGAAGTGTGTGAGATTGATTAAAGGAGACTTTGATAATAAAACTGAATATGACATGTCCCCAGTTGAGCAAGCTGATAAATATAAAGATCATGGTTTTAAAAACTTGCACATTGTTGATTTAGATGGAGCACTAACGGGAGAGACTGTTAATATTGATATTATTGAAGAAATAATAAGGAAATTTGATCTTAAAATTGAAATAGGTGGTGGTGTTAGAAACTTTGAAAGTATTCAAAAGTATGTTGATGCAGGAGTTGAGAAAGTAATTTTAGGAAGCGCTGCAATCAAAGATAAAAATTTTTTAAAAGAAGCATGTGAAAAATTTCCAGGTAAAATTGCTTTGGGTTTGGATGCTAAAGATGGGTTTTTATCTGTATCTGGTTGGAAGAAAAATTCTAATTTAAAAACCTTAGATTTCCTTAAAGATGTAAATAACTATGGAGCTAGTAGATTAATTTATACGGATATAAATAGAGATGGAATGAAGCTAAGCCCAAATTTTGATGAAACAGAAAACGTTGCAAATAATTCAAGTTGTCCAGTAATTATATCTGGAGGTGTTTCATCAATTGATGATATTCAAAAAGCTAAAGAATTAGGAAATAAAAATATTGAAGGAATTATTGTTGGTAAATCTATATATGATGGTGATATTAAATTAGAGGAGCTTGCAAAAGAGATAGATGCTTAAGAATAGAATTATACCTTGTTTAGATGTTAAAAATGGAAGAGTTGTAAAAGGTATAAACTTTGTTGATTTACAAGATGCAGGTGATCCAGTGGAGCAAGCTAAAATTTATAGTGATGGTGGAGCTGATGAAATTTGTTTTCTAGATATAACTGCTTCAAATGAAAATAGAGATACAATTTATGAAGTAGTGAAAGATACTTCAAAAAAATGTTTTGTACCTTTAACAGTTGGAGGTGGAGTAAGAAGTGTAGAGGATATTAGCAAACTTTTAAACTGTGGGGCTGACAAGGTTTCAATTAATACAGCTGCAGTACAAAATGCTGATGTTGTAGTTCAAAGTTCAAAAAAATTTGGTTCTCAATGTATTGTTGTTGCAATCGATGCTAAGAAAAATGGAGATAAATGGGAAGTTTTTACCCATGGGGGTCGAAATAATACTGGAATTGATGCCTTAGAGTTTGCAAAAAAAATGGAAGAGAGTGGTGCAGGTGAGTTGTTGGTCACTTCAATGGATAGAGATGGTACTCAGGTAGGCTATGACATTGATCTTATGTCTAAAATTTCTTCAATGGTAAACATACCCACAATAGCATCAGGAGGAGTTGGTGAACTCGATCATTTATTCGACGGTATTAAATTAGGCAATGCTAGTGCGGTTTTAGCAGCTTCTATATTTCACTATGGCAAATATTCTGTCAAAGAAGCCAAAGAATATTTGGTTTCAAAAGGAATACCTGTTAGGATTTGAGATGCTAAATACCCTTGAGAGCCTATTTAAACTTGCAAGAGAAAGAAAATCTTCACCAGTTGATGGTTCGTATACCAATAAACTTCTGAGTGATAAATCTTTGAGCAAAGCAAAAGTGCTTGAAGAAATAAATGAGCTTATTGAGGCGGTTGAAGAAGACTCAAATAAAATTCATGAAGCAGCTGATGTATTTTATCATTTAATAATGTATCTTGAGGCGAATAATATTAAAATTGAAGACGTCATGAGTGAATTAGATAAAAGAAAAAAATGAGTCATAAATTTTATAAACCTGCAAGATCAAGATTACAAAGAAGTGAATTAGCAGTTCCAGGTTCATCACCTAAAATGTTTGAGAAAGCTCTTAGTTCAGCAGCCGATTATGTTTTTTTAGATCTTGAAGATGCAGTTTCTCCTAATGATAAAATTACTGCTAGAGCAAATGTTATTAAAGCTTTGAATGAAATGGATTGGAGAGGAAGTGGTAAAACTATTTCGGTACGAATAAATAGTTTAGATACTCATTATATGTATTCAGATTTAATTGAGATCGTTGAACAAGCTGGGGAAAATGTAGATACTATTTTAGTCCCAAAAGCTGGGACTGCAAGTGATGTTTATATGGTTGATTGTTTATTAACCCAAATTGAAACTAATAAAAAATTAAAAAATAAAATTGGAATAGAGTGTTTAATTGAGACTGCTTTAGGAATGTCAAATATTAAAGAGATTGCAACTTCAAGTGAAAGATTAGAGGCATTACATTTTGGTGTTGCAGATTATGCTGCTAGTTTAAGAGCTAGAACTACTGTTATAGGTGGGCTTAATGAAAATTATCCAGGTGATCAGTGGCATCATGGGCTATCAGAGTTAGTAATGACTTGTAGAGCATATGGAATAAGAGCAATTGATGGACCGTTTGGAGATTTTAATGATCCAGATGCTTACACAGCAGCTGCTAAAAGAGGTGCTGCAATTGGTATAGAAGGTAAATGGGCGATACATCCTTCACAAATTGAATTAGCAAATAATGTATTCTCTCCACCAGAAGCAGAAGTTACTAAAGCCAAAAGGATCTTAGAAGAGTTAGAAAAGGCTGCAAAAGAGGGCAAAGGAGCAGCCCAGCTAGATGGCAGAATGATTGATGCTGCATCGGCTAGAATGGCTGAAAACATTGTAAATATAGATAAGTTAATCCATAATAAATAAATAAAATTATGGACATTCACGAATATCAAGCAAAGAAAATACTTTCAAACTTTGGAGTAACAATTCCTAGAGGTGGAATTGTCTACAGTCCAGAAAATGCCGAGAATAAAGCTAGAGAAATTGGTGGATCAAGATGGGTTGTGAAAGCGCAAATTCATTCTGGAGCTAGAGGAAAAGCTGGGGGGATAATTGTTTGTAATACTCCTCTAGAAGTTGCTCAAGCAACAGATAAATTATTAGGAAAAAAATTAGTTACAAATCAAACAGGCCCTGAAGGAAAAATTGTAAATAGAATTTATATTGAAGAAGCTACAGATATTGAAAAGGAATTATATTTAGGATTGGTTTTTGATAGAAGCTCAGAAAGTATTATGGTAGTCGCATCGACCGAAGGTGGAATGAGTGTAGAAGAAATTTCAAAGGAAAAACCAGAAACAATTATTAGATCTAAAATTGAAGTTGCAGTTGGTATGCAAAATTTTCAAGCTAGAGAATTAGCATTTGGTCTTGGTATAGAGCCAGATTTAATTAGAAGAGCTTCTGATACTATTATTGGATGTTATAAAGCTTTCAGTGAATTAGATGCAACGATGGTAGAAGTTAATCCATTGGTCATTTCAAAACAAAAACAAATATTAGCTTTAGATTGTAAAATGAGTTTTGATAACAATGCAATGTTTAGAAGAAGTCAAGTTTCTGAGCTGAGAGATAAAACACAAGAAGATTCAAAAGAAATTTTTGCATCGGACAGAGGTTTAAACTATGTGAGTTTAGATGGAAATATAGGCAACATTATTAACGGGGCTGGTCTAGCAATGGCATCTATGGATATGATTAAATTAGCTGGAGGAGCTCCTGCAAATTTTTTAGATGTAGGAGGTGGGGCAACACCAGAAAAAATAGTTAAAGCTTTTAAATTAGTTACAATGGATGAAAAAGTTAAAGTAATTCTTGTAAATATTTTTGCTGGTATCAATAGATGTGATTGGGTTGCAGAAGGAATTGTAGACGCCCTAAAGAAAATTGAAATTAAAGTGCCATTGGTTATTCGTTTAGCAGGTACTAATGTAGAAAAAGGAAATAAAATTTTAAAAGAGAGTAAGATAAATTATATAGAAGCAAATACTTTAGAAGATGCAGCAAATAAAGCGGTTGCAGCACTAAATAAATCATGACCGTACTTGTAGACAAAAACAGCAAGATAATTATACAGGGTTTTACTGGTAAAATGGGCTCTTTTCATGCGGATGAGATGATAAAATATGGCTCAAATGTAGTGGGTGGCGTAACACCAGGAAAAGGAGGCTCAAAACATTTAAATTTACCAGTATTTAATACTGTTAAAGATGCTGTGAATGAAACAGGAGCTGATGCATCAATTTTATTTGTACCCCCAGCTTTTGCAGCTGACTCAGCAATGGAAGCAGCTGATGCAGGAATTAAAATATGTGTAGCTATAGTTGATGGAATACCTTCTCATGACATGATCAGAATAAAAAGGTACATGAGAAGATACACTAAAAGCTCTAAAATGACATTAGTTGGACCAAACTGTGCTGGAATTATTAGTCCTGGAAAATCAATGTTGGGAATAATGCCAGGTCATATTTACAAAGAAGGAAGAATTGGAATTATTAGTAGATCAGGTACATTGGGTTATGAAGCCGCTCAACAACTTAAAAATTTAAACATAGGTGTTTCAACAAGTGTAGGAATTGGAGGAGATCCAATAAATGGAAGTTCATTTAGAGATATAATTGAAAAATTTGAAACAGATGATGAGACCGATGCAATATTGATGATTGGTGAAATTGGTGGTCCTCAGGAAGTAGCTGCAGGAGAATTTGCAAAAGAAAATATGAAGAAACCAGTTATTGCTTATATAGCCGGACTTACTGCACCAAAAGGAAGAGTGATGGGTCATGCAGGCGCAATAGTTTCAGCTTATGGAGAAAGTGCAATAGAAAAAGTTGAAATTTTAAAAGAATGTGGAATTACAATTTCTAAAAATCCATCTGTTATGGGTGATACAGTAAAATCAGTTTTGGAAAAAATGTAATAATGAATTATGATGATAACAATATATTTGCTAAAATATTAAGAAAAGAAGTACCTTGTAATAAAATCTATGAAGATGAATTTGTTTTGTCATTTCATGATATAAATCCTCAAAAAAAAATTCACGCTTTAGTAATCCCAAAAGGTAAATATGTTGACTTAGATGATTTTAGTCAAAATGCATCACCAGAAGAAATGGTAGGATTATTAAAAGGAATAAATATCGTTGCAAAGAAATTAAATATATCTGTTGATACTGGTAAGGGATATAGAGCGCTAGCAAATATAAGTGAAGACGGAGGACAAGAAGTTCCACATTTGCATTTTCATTTGTTTGGTGGAGAGAAAATCGGTAAGATGGTCACGTGAAAGTTAGCGTAGATAGAAGTTTTTTAGAAATAAATTCAATAAGTGAACTAAACTGTTCAAAAAGTCCTGGCTCAAATTTTAAAATTAGTGAAGTAGACCCACCAGATTTCCATTTAAACAAATTTTTTTACAAGCAAATTGGAAGAAAGCACAGATGGATAGATAGATTAACCTGGGCAGATAAAAAGTGGGTAGAGTATGTTGAAAATCCTAGAATAAAAACGTTTGTTCTAAAAGAAAATAGCAACTTAGCTGGTTATTATGAAACTATCTGTGATCTCGACAATAATCATACTGAAATTGCATATTTTGGGATCTTAGAGGAATATTTTGGAAAAAAATGTGGTGGGTATCTTCTTTCTGAGGCTATCAAGAAATTATTTGATCAAGGAGTATCAAGAGTTTGGCTGCACACCTGTTCACTTGATCATGAAAATGCAATTAAAAATTATTTAGCTAGGGGAATGCAGGTATTTAAATCTGAAAAAATAAATGTTGATATTAATTAGTATATCTTTGTATTGAAAATATTTTTTCTTCAACATCAACATTAATATTAATATCACTTAAAAATGTTTGTATTAGATTTTGATAAATATCTTTAGTTTCCCAACCAATTAAATCTAAACTTTCTTTATCGAAAAAAACTTTAATAAAATTATTTTCATATTCAAATTTTAAGACATGATAAAAAGGATAATTCTCGTCATCTTCTGCCTCATCAATTTTTGAAATTATAAATTTTTTATCAAGTATAAAATTAAAAGGTGTTTTATCAATTGGATATCTATAGTAATTTTTTATCTTATCTGAATTAATTACTAAAGATTTACCATTGGAAACTAGTATTTTGTTATAAATATCATGATACTCGCAAAAAATTTTTTTAGGGTATAAAAGTATACATTCACCTTTTTCAATATTATTATTATCTATTTTTTGAATAAATTTAAACTGTAAAGAATTTATATTTTTTAAGTGATTTATAATTTTTTGATTTGAAGAACTGTGTGCATTTAAATTAATTAAAAAGATGAAAAAAATAATTAAACATTTTTTCATTTTAAAACTTCTCTTTTACCAACGTGATTTGCTTGACTTACTTCCCCATTAGTCTCCATTTGATCAATTATTCTAGCTGCTCTATTGTAACCAATTTGTAATTTTCTTTGTAGAAATGATGTTGATGCTTTTCTTTCAGATTTAACTATTTCAAGAGCTGTATTGTACAATTCATCTAAGTTTTCACTATCTTTTGAATCTTTACTACCTTCTTTTTCGTCTGCAAAATTGAGAATTTCGTCCACATATTCTGGTTCAGCTTGATTTCTTAAAAAATTATTTATTTTTTCAATTTCTCCTTCTGATACAAATGGTGCATGGATTCTAGTCATCCTGTTAGCTGACGTCATGTAAAGCATATCTCCTTTCCCCAGTAATTGTTCAGCTCCTTGTTCTCCAAGAATTGTTCTACTATCTATTTTAGATGTAACTTGAAATGATATTCTAGTTGGAAAATTAGCTTTTATCGTTCCTGTGATTACATCTACACTTGGTCTTTGAGTAGCCATTATTATGTGTATTCCAGCAGCTCTAGCCATTTGTGAAAGCTTTTGAATATAATTCTCGATATCCTTTCCAGCAACCAACATTAAATCCGACATTTCATCTAC
The DNA here is from genome assembly GCA_902608845.1 of uncultured Pelagibacteraceae bacterium. Classification (GTDB taxonomy): domain Bacteria; phylum Pseudomonadota; class Alphaproteobacteria; order Pelagibacterales; family Pelagibacteraceae; genus Pelagibacter. Next base: position 518 of record CACLPR010000017.1, on the reverse strand, counting down.
AATTACAACTATATAAGGCATAGAAATCGTATGTTTTTCGTTATATCCATCAATATTTCTCACACCAACTTTGGTCATTAATTTGTATCTATTTTCCATTTCTTTAACAACCCAACCTAAAACTGAAGCAGCTCGTTTTGCCTCTGTAATTACTGGACAAAGTAAATGAGGTATTCCTTCGTACGTTGATAATTCTAACATCTTAGGATCGATCAATATAAATTTACATTTTTCTGGTGAGTGTTTGTATAAAAGGGATAAAATAATTGTATTAATACAAACTGATTTACCTGAACCAGTTGTACCAGCTATTAACAAATGAGGCATACTGCTTAAATCACTAGTTATTGGCATACCCGAAATACTTTTACCAAGAGCAATCGGAAGCTTTATGTCTTTCTTTTTATAACCAGGGTCAGAAATTATTTCACTCAAGAAAACATTCTCTCGTTGAGGCTTGGGTAATTCAATTCCTATAGTATTACTTCCAGGAATTGTTGCGATTCTAGCAGACTCTG
>CACLPR010000016.1 GCA_902608845.1 uncultured Pelagibacteraceae bacterium | reverse complement strand
TTCATTTAGTATTAGCTCGATCAACAGACTCTCCAGCAGGAACAAAGGGTATCAGTTTATTTTTAGTTCCAAAATTCGTTTTAAATAAAGATGGATCAGTTGGGCCAAGAAATGGAGTTTCAACAGGTTCAATAGAAAACAAAATGGGTATTAAGGGATCTGCAACATGTGTTTTAAATTTTGATGATGCTGTTGGTTACATGATTGGACCAAAAAACAAAGGCCTTAACTCTATGTTCACAATGATGAATTTGGAGAGAATTATTGTTGGAATTCAAGGTCTAGGCATTTCTGAAATTGCATACCAAAATTCCCTTACTTATGCCAAAGAAAGAAAACAAGGTAAGGCATTTAATTCAAAATCTAACAATGGTGCAGATTTTATTATTGATCACGTTGATATAAGACGTTCACTTTTGAGTATGAAGTCCATGATAGAGGGACAAAGAGCCTTGAGTTTCTGGCTGTCTCAACAAATTGAAGTTAGTTTAAATCATTCTGATGAAAAAATAAAACAAGAAGCCTCAGATCTTGTTTCATTAATGACGCCAGTTGTTAAATCACTTTTTACGGACAATGCAATGGAAATAACAAGTGAAGCAATGCAAATCCATGGAGGATATGGATTTACGAAAGATCAAGGTATTGAACAATTCTACAGAGACAATAGAATTACACCTATTTATGAGGGAACAAATTCAGTTCAGGCTGCCGACTTAGTTTTCAGAAAATTAATCAACAAAAATGGTGATATTATTGAAAACTATCTAAACTTGGTTAAAGATGAGATAAAAATTTCTGACAAAAAAGCCGAACCTTTTGTAAAACAACTTAACTATCATATTGATATTTTATCAAAATTTACTGATTGGATGAAGGAAAAGATAAAAAATTCTCCAGAAGATGCAAGTGGAGCATGTAACGATTATTTAAAAGTTCTAGGTTTAGTTGCAACCGGGCATGCTTGGTTAAAAGTTCTAGAAGTTTCCTTTAAAGAATATGAGAGTAATAAAGATTTTTATGAAGACAAAATCCAAACTGCCAACTTTTTCTTTAATAGAGTGCTTCCTAGGATAGAAAGTAGTTACATTACTGCAACAACTGGAAGTAATTATATTATGAATTACAAATTTAATTAGAATGAACCCTTATGAAACAAATTTGGATAAAAACGAAGCCAATTATGTTCCATTAACCCCTTTATCATTTCTAGAAAGAGCAAAAGATATTTATCCAAACTACGAAGCAGTAGTTTATGAAAGTAGAAAATATACTTGGAGTGAAGTTTACAAAAGATGTATTAAGTTTGCTAGTGCATTAGATAAATTAGGAATTAAAACAGGTGATACGGTATCTGTCTTAGCTTTTAACACACCTGAAATATTCGAAGCGCATTATTCGATTCCTATGGTTGGAGCAGTTATAAATGCTATTAATACAAGACTAGACTCAAAAACAATTAGTTATATTTTAAATCACAGCGAAGCGAAGGTACTAATTGTAGATAGACAATTTCATGATGTAGTAAAAAAAGCTTTAAAAGAAGTTAATTCAAAAATTACTATAATTGATATAGATGATAAAGATGCAAAGCTAACCGACTCAAAAAATATAGGATCTTTGGAATATGAGGAGTTTTTAAATTCTGGAGATGAAAATTTTAAATGGAAAATGCCAAAAGATGAGTGGCAAGCTATAGCATTAGGTTATACTTCTGGAACAACTGGTAATCCAAAAGGAGTTGTTTATCATCATAGAGGATCATATTTAATGGCAACAGGAAGTGCAGTTGCATGGAACATGCCTAATCAGTTAAATTTTTTATACACAGTACCAATGTTTCATTGTAATGGCTGGTGTTATCCTTGGACAATGTCAATGATTCATGGTCGAGTAATTTGTCTGAGAAATATTGATGTAAAAAAGATATTTGAATTAATTGATAAATATGAAGTTACTCATTTTGGTGGAGCACCAATAGTTTTAAATATGTTAGCTAATGCACCTGAGGATCAGCAAAAGGAATTAAAAAGAAAGGTATATGTATTAACAGCAGGTGCTCCTCCTCCTAGTATAATTTTTGAAAAAATGCAAAAGTTAGGCTTTGAAGTAATGCATGTATATGGTCTTACAGAAACCTATGGTCATATTTTGCAGTGTGCATGGAATCAAGAATGGGATGAATTAGATCAAAATAACCAAAACGAAATAAGAGCAAGACAAGGCGTAAGGTATCCCAATACAGAAGGCGTCATTGTAATGGACCCTGAAACCATGAAGCCTGTTCCTCATGATGGAAAAACAATGGGTGAAATTATGATTAGAGGAAATGTGGTGATGAAGGGTTATTTTAAAGATAAAGAAGCGACAGAAAAATCAATGGATGGAGGATGGTTTCATTCTGGCGACTTGGCTGTAACTCATCCAAGTGGTTACATAAAAATACAAGACCGATCAAAAGATATTATAATTTCAGGAGGAGAAAATATTTCATCTATCGAAATTGAAAATACGATTTCAAAACATCCTGCTGTATCACTGGCAGCTGTTGTAGCAAAACCAGATGAAAAATGGGGTGAAACACCTTGTGCTTTTGTTGAATTAATCGAGGGAAAATCAAGTTCAGAGGAAGAAATTATTAAATTTTGTCGAGAAACTCTTGCTGGATTTAAACTTCCTAAGAAGGTTGTGTTTACTCCGCTACCAAAGACATCCACTGGAAAGATTCAAAAGTTTGAACTGAGAAAACAAGCTAAGGAATTAAACTAATATAGTTTCTTTACAAAAATCAAATAAGATGGCAGTAATGCTCAAAAAAAAAATGAAAACTTTTTTAATAGCAAAATCAAGAAGGCTTAGAGGTACACCGTACACCTCTAGAATTGAAAAACAAGGTGTAACTGCTTATACTATATATAATCATATGTTGCTGCCAGCAGCATTTGGTTCTGTAGAAGATGCTTATCATCACTTGAAAGAGCATGTTCAGATTTGGGATGTTGCCGCTGAAAGACAAGTTGAAATTTCTGGTAAAGACTCAGCAAAATTAGTTCAATTGATGACTTGCAGAGATTTATCAAAATCCAAAGATGGAAGATGTTATTACTGCCCAATCATTGATGACAATGCAGGTTTAATTAATGATCCTGTAGTTCTAAGATTAAATGAAAATAGGTGGTGGGTCTCTTTAGCTGACTCAGATGTAATTCTATTTGCCAAAGGATTAGCGATTGGAAACAAATTTGATGTAAAAATTTCTGAACCTGATGTTGATATAATGGCAGTTCAAGGACCAAAATCATTTAAATTAATGGAAAAAGTTTTTGGAGAAAAAATTGTAAATTTAAAATTTTTTGGTTTTGATTATTTTGAATTTGGTGGCGATAAACACCTTATTGCAAAGTCTGGATGGTCTAAACAAGGTGGCTATGAAATTTATATGGAACACAACGAGTCAGGTTTAAAACTATACGATCATCTTTTTAAAATTGGAAAGGAATTCAATATTAGACCAGGTGGACCAAACCTTATCGAACGTATTGAGAGTGGTTTACTTTCCCATGGTAACGATATGGACAATGGAGATAATCCATATGAGTGTGGTTTTGACAAGTATGTTAATATAGATAGTGATGTTGATTTCTTAGGTAAAGAAAAACTAAAAAAAATTAAAGCTGAAGGAATTAAAAAAAAACTTATGGGAGTAAAAATTGATGCCAAGGAAATAAGTGTTAATGGCTCAATGGATCTAGTAGATGAAGATAATAATGTAATTGGAGAATTAAGATCTGGTTGTTACAATCCATCTTTTAAACAAGTCATTGGGATTGCAATGATCAACAAACCACACTTTGAGACTTCGAAATCCTTTAAAATCAATATAAATGGCTCTGATTTTGATGGAAAAGTTTGTGATTTACCTTTCATTTAGTATAAAACTCTAAAATATCATGAATATAGCAATAGTTGGAGCGACAGGAAACGTAGGTCGAAAATTAATAGAAGTTTTGGAAAAAAAAAACTTTCCAATAACAGAGGCGTACTTAGTTGCGTCTCCAAATAGTGAAGGAAAAAAAATTAATTTTTTAGGAAAAGAGCATACTGTTAGTAATTTAGAACAATTTGATTTCTCAAAAGTAAAAATTGCTTTTTTTGCAGCTGGTTCTTCAATTGCTGAAAAATGGGCACCGATCGCAGCAGAAAAAACAATTGTAATAGATAATTCAAAATTCTTTAGAAAAGATCCAGAAATTCCTTTAATTGTTCCAGAGGTAAATTCCAAAGAATTACCTAAATTTAAAAATAAGAATATTATAGCAAATGCCAATTGTTCAGTAATACCAATAGTTGTAGCTCTCAAACCATTACATGATTTGTATAATGTAAAAAGAATAGTTGCATCAACCTATCAATCTGTATCAGGAGCAGGTAAGGCAGGAATGGATGAACTTATATCCCAAACTAAAGAAGTCTTGGAAAATAAAGATGTTGAGTCAAAAAATTTTACTAAGCAAATTGCTTTTAATGCTATACCACATATTGATAGTTTTCTTGAAAATGGAAGCACAAAAGAAGAGCAAAAAAATCATGACGAGGTAAAAAAAATTTTAGATAGTAAAATTAATATAACATCTACTTGTGTAAGAATCCCTGTTCTTGTTTCCCACTCCATCAGTGTGAATGTTGAATTTAACAAAAAACATGACTTAGAAGAAATAAGAAATGTCTTATCATCATCGCCAGGATGCAAGGTAGTTGATGAGCAAAAAGATGGAGGATACATTACGCCTGTTGAAGCCGAAGACAAATTTGAAACATTCATATCAAGAATTCGTGAGGACTCTTCTCAACCAAATTCAATTAATTTGTGGGTTGTGTCTGATAACTTATTAAAAGGTGCTGCACTTAATGCAGTTGAAATTGCTGAGGCTTTAGTAGAAAAAGATTTTTATGGAAAATAAAAATCCAATATCGCCACATATACAAATTTATAATTGGCACATTTCCTCACTGGTTTCAATTTCACACAGAATAACTGGTATAATAAACTTTTTCACTATAACTTTAATAGGTATATGGATAGCCTCTTTATTATTGGGTGAACAGAGTTATCAGAATATTAATTTGTTCTTATCATCTTTTCTAGGCAAATTTTTTTGTCTTGGAATTATTTGGTCTTTTTCATTTCAAATGCTTAGTGAAATAAGACATTTGTTTATGGATTTAGGTTATGGTTTTGAGCAAAAAACTACAAAAATAACAGGATTAATTGTGCTAATCGGATCATTTCCACTTACTGTAATAATCTTTATTATTGGAAGAGTTTTAATTTAATGGGATCAGTTACAAAAAAATGGTTGTTCTTAAAAGTAAGTTCAGCAATATTAGTGCCATTAATGCTATGGTTTGCGATTAATCTAGCTTCTATTTACGACAAAGGCTTTGAACAGGTATTACTGTTTGTGTCTTCTCAACCTTCAAAGTTTTTGTTAAGTCTTTTTTTGATTTTTGCATATTTTTTCTCTGCACTAAGTATTAGTGAGGTTTTTGAGGACTATATCGAAGATCAAAAAATCAAAAATGCCGCAAATAAATCTTTAAATATCTTTGCTATAGTATTTCCATTATTAATCATTATCTTAATATTTAGTTTATAGTTATGAGTGCATACAAAATTATTGATCATGAATATGATGTTGTTGTTCTAGGTGCAGGTGGTTCTGGGCTAAGAGCAGCTGTAGGATTAAGTGAAGCGGGATTAAAAACTGCATGTGTCTCTAAAGTGTTCCCAACCAGAAGCCACACCTCCGCAGCCCAAGGTGGTATTTCAGCAGCACTTGGAAATATGGGTGAAGATGATTGGAGATGGCATATGTACGACACTGTTAAAGGTGCTGATTGGTTAGGAGACCAGGACTCTATAGAATATTTATGTAAGGAAGCGCCAGCTGCTGTTCTAGAATTGGAAAAGTATGGAGTTCCATTTAGCAGAACAGATGATGGCAAAATTTATCAAAGACCTTTTGGTGGCATGACAAAAAACTATGGAAATGAGACTGTGCAAAGAACTTGTGCAGCAGCAGATAGAACTGGACATGCAATACTTCACACATTGTATGGACAAGCTTTAAAACATAATACCGAATTTTTTATAGAATACTTCGCACTAGATTTGATAATGAAAGATGGAGCATGCAAAGGTATAATTGCTTGGAACCTTAATGATGGAACAATTCACAGATTTAAGTCCCATACAACAATTATAGCAACAGGTGGTTATGGAAAAGTGTATTACTCAGCTACTTCAGCTCATACGTGCACTGGAGATGGAAATGCTATGGCTTTAAGAGCTGGATTACCATTACAAGATATGGAATTTGTACAATTTCATCCAACAGGTATTTATGGTCATGGAACATTAATTTCAGAGGGTGTAAGAGGAGAAGGTGGTTATCTAGTAAATTCAAAAGGAGAAAGATTTATGGAGCGTTATGCTCCTAAAGCAAAAGATTTAGCATCTAGAGATGTCGTGAGTAGATCAATTGCAGTAGAAATTAACGAAGGCAGAGGTATAGGAAAAGAACAAGATCACGTTCATCTTCATATTGATCATTTGGACCCAAAAGTTATAGATGAGAGGCTTCCAGGAATATCAGAAGCATCTAAATTATTTGCAAACGTTGATGTAACCAAGGAGCCTATACCGGTAGTACCTACAGTGCATTATAATATGGGTGGAATACCAACAAATTATAAAGCAGAGGTTCTTACATTAAATGGATCTGAAAAAACTGTACCCGGGTTAATGGCTATTGGCGAAGCAGCATGTGTTTCTGTTCACGGTGCAAATAGATTAGGTTCAAATTCATTGATAGATTTAGTAGTTTTTGGAAGAGCTGCAGCGAAAAGAGCAGCAGAGTTAGTAAAACCTGGAATGAAGCATGACGAAATTGATAAAAATGAAACGGATAGATGTTTAGATAGATTTGATAAATTAAGAAACTCAGAAGGTTCAAATCCAACGTCTGAACTAAGACTTTCAATGCAAAAGACTATGCAATCAAAGTGTGCTGTATTTAGAACTGAGAAAACATTAAAGGAAGGTGTTGATGAAATTAGGAGACCTTATGATGGAATGGACTCTCTTTCTGTAAAAGATAAATCATTAATATTCAACACAGATTTAGTTGAAACTCTTGAATTTGATAACTTAATAAGACAAGCAATAACTACAATGGACTCTGCATATCATAGAAAAGAAAGCAGAGGAGCCCATGCAAGAGAAGATTTTCCAAAGAGAGACGATGAGAACTATATGCAACATACTCTGTCTTGGTGTAATGGTTCAAAAACTAAAATTAATTACAGACCTGTTCATAGATCAACACTTACAAATGATGTACAATATTTTCCTCCACAGGAAAGAGTATATTAATGGTTCAATTAAATTTACCTGCAAACTCAAAGGTAGAAAAAGGTCAATACTACAAAGATAAAACAGGTTCAAAAAATATTAGAAAAGTAAATATTTATAGATGGGATCCATCTACAAATGAAAATCCAAGACTTGATACCTATGAAGTTGATATGGATAATTGTTCATCTAAAGTGCTTGATGTTTTAAACAAAATAAAAAATGAAATAGATCCTTCTATAGCTTACAGAAGATCTTGTGCTCACGGAGTTTGTGGGTCATGTGCTATGAATATGAATGGAAAGAATGGTCTAGCGTGCACCAAATCTCATTCTGAATTAAATGGAGACATCGATATTTATCCATTACCACATTTAAAAGTTTTGAAAGATTTAATTGGAGACTTAAGCACTCTTTATAAACAATACGAGTCCGTTGAACCTTGGTTAAAAACCTCAAAAGTAAATGATAAAGAAAATATTCAATCTAAAGATGACAGAGCAAAATTAGATGGATTGTATGAATGTATAATGTGTGCATGTTGTTCAACGTCTTGCCCGAGTTATTGGTGGAACGGCGAAAAGTATTTAGGTCCAGCTGTTTTACTTCAGGCTTATAGATGGATAATTGATAGTAGAGATGAAGATAGAAAAGAAAGACTTAAAAAAGTTGCTGACGAACTTAAACTTTATAGATGTCATACTATCTTGAATTGTACAAATGCTTGTCCCAAGGGCTTAAATCCTGCAAAAGCTATTGCAGAGATAAAGAAAATGCTTGCAACAGCTTGATTACTTAATTAAATAATTTTTATCATGAATTTAATCAAACATTTTGTTGGTGGAAAAGTAATATCAGGTAATTCAGAGAGAAAAGGAAAAATCTTTAACCCTGCCACCGGGGAACAAGAGTCTGAGGTTATTTTAGCCTCAAAAGCAGATTTAGATGGTGCAGTAGAAATTGCACAAAAAGCTTTTGAGACTTGGTCATTAAACCCTCCACTTCAAAGAGCAAGAATAATGTTTAAATTCAAAGAGCTTATAGAAAAAAATTTTGATGAACTGGCAAAACTAATAGTCTCAGAACATGGAAAAGTTTATGAGGATGCTAAGGGATCATTAATAAGAGGATTAGAAGTTGTAGAGTTTGCATGTGGAATTCCACACTTGCTTAAAGGAGAGTTTTCTGAAAATGTTGGAACAAACGTTGATAGTTATTCAATGCGACAGCCTTTGGGAGTTACAGCCGGTATAACCCCATTTAATTTTCCAGCAATGGTACCTATGTGGATGTTTCCATTAGCTATAGCATGTGGTAATAGTTTTATTTTAAAACCATCAGAAAAAGATCCCTCATGTCCGATGAAATTGGCAGAACTGCTCCACGAAGCTGGTCTTCCTGAGGGAGTTTTTAGTGTTGTAAATGGTGATAAAGAGGTTGTTGATGCGATATTAACAAACCAAAATATTAAATCTGTAAGTTTTGTTGGATCAACTCCTATTGCTAAGTATATTTATGAAAATGCAGCTAAAAATGAAAAAAGAGTTCAAGCATTAGGTGGAGCAAAAAATCATTTAGTTGTAATGCCAGATTGTGATTTAGATGGTGCCGTAAATGGTTTAATGGGTGCTGCATATGGTTCAGCTGGAGAAAGATGTATGGCGCAGTCAGTAGCAGTAGCGGTCGGTGATGTAGGTGATGAGTTAGTATCAAGACTATCAAAAAAAGCTGAAGCATTAAAAATTGGACCTGGTATGGATAAATCATCCGAGATGGGCCCTTTAGTTACCAAAGAGCATTTGGAAAAAGTAAAAGGCTATGTAGATCTAGGAGTTAAAGAAGGAGCAAAACTTGTTCTTGATGGAAGAAATTTGAAATTGCAGGGCTATGAAAATGGTTTTTATATTGGTGGGTGTCTTTTTGATCATGTGACTACTGATATGAGAATTTATAAAGAGGAAATATTCGGACCAGTTTTATCTGTGGTTAGGGTTAAAACATTTGAAGAGGCTACAAAAATGATTAATGAGCACGAATACGGAAATGGAGTTAGCATTTATACTAGAGATGGGGATGCAGGAAGAACATTCGCAAGCAAAATTCAAGTTGGAATGGTAGGAATAAATGTTCCAATACCAGTTCCAATGGCTTTTCATAGTTTTGGAGGATGGAAGAGGTCTTTATTTGGAGATAGTGGAACACATGGTATGGAGGGAGTAAAATTTTATACTAAATTAAAAACAATTACCTCCAGATGGCCATCAGGAATTAGATCTAATCCTGAGTTTATCATGCCAACAATGAAATAAAAAATGAGTAAAATTTCTTTAATAGGTGCTGGTCAAATAGGTGGGACTTTAGCTCATTTAATTGGCTTAAAAGAGCTTGTAAATGAGGTTGTGCTGTTTGATGTTGCTAGTGGAATTGCCAAAGGAAAAGCCTTAGATATTGCACAATCTTCATCAGTTGATGGATTTAATGTAAAATTTTCAGGGTCAGATAATTATGAAGATATTAAAGATTCTGATGTAATTATCATAACTGCAGGAGTACCAAGAAAGCCAGGTATGAGTAGAGATGATTTACTTGGAATTAATTTAAAAATTATTAAGCAGGTTGCAGAAGGAATAAAAGTAAATGCACCTAACGCATTCGTTATATGTATTACAAATCCATTAGATGTAATGGTAATGGCATTTCAAAAATATTCAGGACTTCCAGTAAATAAAGTAGTTGGGATGGCTGGTATTTTAGACAGTTCACGTTTTAAACTTTTTTTGTCTGAGGAATTAAATGTACCTGTAAGAGAAATTGATACAATGGTAATGGGTGGGCATGGAGACACAATGGTACCTCTTCCAAGATTTACTAAGGTCTCTGGAAAACCTTTAATGGATTTATTAAAGGATGGAAAAATTTCTGAAGAAAAATTAGAGAGTATTAATCAACGAACAAGAGATGGTGGTGCTGAGATTGTTAAATATTTGGAAAAGGGATCTGCATTTTATGCACCAGCAGCTTCCGGAGTAGAGATGGCAGAAGCATTTTTAAAAGATCAAAAAAAACTTTTACCATGTGCAGCACATCTACATGGAGAATATGGGATCAATAATGTTTATGCTGGTGTTCCTGTTATCATCGGAAAAGAAGGCGTTGAAAGGATTGATGAAATTGATCTTAATGAGAATGAAAAAACAGAATTTAATAATTCTGTGGAAGCAGTCATCAAATTGTGGGATGCGGCATCAAAAATAGATCCTGATTTGAATAAAGACTAAATGAATATTCACGAACACCAAGCAAAACAAATTCTTAAAAAGTATGGAGCGAATGTACCCGAGGGAGTATTTGCATTTAATGTATCCGATCTTTTGCAAAAAACTAAAGAATTGAAAACTGATAAGTATGTTCTTAAAGCCCAAATTCATGCTGGTGGAAGAGGTAAGGCTGGTGGAGTAAAAATTGTTGATAGTTTAGAAAATTTAGAAAAAGAAGCAAATATTTTGCTTGGCAAAAACCTAATTACTCATCAAACAGGACCCTCAGGTAGAGAAGTAAAAAGACTATATGTCGAAGAAGTATCTAATATTAGTAAAGAATTTTATCTTTCTTGCCTAGTTGATAGAGCAAGTTCAAAAATTGCATTTATTTCAAGTGATCAAGGAGGAATGAACATTGAAGAAGTTGCCCAAAATACCCCTGAGAAAATTTTAACAACTAAAGTCGATTTTAACCAAGAAATTTCAGAGGTTGATTGTAAGAAAATTATTAAGGTTTTTGAATTAGACGATAATTCTGGTTCAGAAGCTATAAGCTTAATAAAAGCAATTTATAAATTGTTCATAGAAAATGATGCAAATTTAGTAGAAATTAACCCACTTATTTTAACGAAAGAAAATAAAGTAGTTTGTCTTGATGCAAAAATGACATTTGATGAAAATGCATTATTTAAACATCCTGAGATTCAAGAATTAAGAGACTATAATGAGGAAGAATCCACTGAAATTGAAGCAAGCAAACATGACTTGGCATATATAAAATTAGATGGAAGTATAGGATGTATGGTAAACGGTGCGGGATTAGCAATGGCTACAATGGATATCATAAAGCTTTATGGTGAAGAGCCTGCAAATTTTTTAGATGTAGGAGGTGGAGCATCAAAAGAAAAAGTTTCTGCTGCATTCAAAATTATTTTATCAGATAAAAATGTTAAAGGAATATTGATAAATATTTTTGGTGGAATTATGAGATGTGATGTACTCGCACAAGGTGTTGTAGATGCAGCAAAAGAAATTAAAATTGAAGTTCCGTTAGTAGTAAGATTAGCAGGAACAAACTTTGAAGAAGGAAAAAAGATATTAGAGAAATCTGGTTTAAAAATTATATCTGCAAATGACTTATCTGATGCTGCAAAAAAAGTTGTAGAGGCAATAAAATAATGTCAGTATTAATTGATAAAAATACAAAAGTAATTTGCCAAGGTTTTACAGGATCCCATGGTACTTTTCACTCTGAACAATCTATTAAATATGGAACAAACTTAGTTGGGGGTGTAACACCAAAAAAAGGTGGACAAATTCACTTAGAAAGACCAGTGTTTAACACAGTTAAAGAAGCAAAAGATGCCACTGGTGCTGATGCAACAATGATATATGTGCCTGCAAAGTTTGCTTCATCGGCCATCATTGAAGCCATCGATGCATCTATTCAATTAATTGTTTGTATTAGCGAAGGAATACCAATTCTAGATATGTTAAAAGTAAAAAAAAAATTACAAAATTCTAAATCCAGATTAATTGGTCCAAACTGTCCAGGAATAATTACACCTAATGAATGTAAAATTGGAATAATGCCTGGTAATATTCATAAAAAAGGTTCAGTTGGAATTGTATCTAGATCAGGAACACTAACTTATGAGGCAGTTGCTCAGACAACCGAGAACAATCTTGGTCAATCAACATGTATAGGAATTGGTGGGGATCCAATTAATGGAACTAATTTCATTGATTGCCTTGATTTATTTTTAAATGATGATCAGACAGAGTCTATACTAATGATTGGAGAAATAGGTGGAACTGCTGAGGAAGAGGCTGCAGAGTTTGTCAAAAATCACAAAATAAAAAAACCAATTGTTGGATTTATAGCTGGAGTAACTGCTCCACCAGGGAGAAGAATGGGACATGCCGGAGCTATTATTTCAGGTGGCAAAGGAAATGCTGAAGAAAAGATAAAAAAAATGCAAGATTGTGGTATTACTGTTGCAAATTCTCCATCTGAAATTGGAAAAACGCTACTAAATAAATTGTCTAATTGATAACATTTTGTTTGTATAATATTTAAATAATTTATATGTCAGCTTCCAAAAACCTTGAGTACAAAAAAACTTCATTTTTAAATAAATCAAATAATGCATTTATTGAGCAAATGTATGTAAAGTTTATAAATAAAGATCCTAGTTTGCCAGAAGGTTGGAAAGAGTATTTTCTTGATATAAGTGAAGATTTAGACTCTGTTGTTAGAGAAATAAAGGGTCCCTCATGGAGTCCAAAAAAAGTAAAAATAAAAGAAAATATAGAATTTAAAAAAGAAGAATCTGGTCTACAAGTTAATCAAGCTGATGTAATAGATGGTAATAGTAATTCAATAAGAGCTGTTTCACTCATTAGATCTTATAGACAAAGAGGTCATCTACTTGCTAAACTAGATCCACTTGAAATTAGAGAAAGTGAATATTTAGATGAATTACACCCAGAAAATTATGGTTTTAATAAAGAAGATTACGATAAGCAAATTTACTTAGATGGTGTTTTAAATAAGGAGTATTCTAACATAAGAGAAATTTTAACCATTCTTAGAAAAATTTATTGTAGTTCAATTGGTTATGAATATATGCACATATCTAACCCAACTGAAAGAAAATGGTTTAGGGATAGAGTAGAAAAAGACGACAATGCATTAAAATTTACTGAAAATGGCAAAAGCGCAATTTTAAACAAATTAATCCAAGCTGAGGGATTTGAGAAATTTTTGCATACTAAATATGTTGGTTCTAAAAGATTTGGTTTAGATGGTGGTGAAAGTTTAATTCCAGGTTTAGAACAAATTATAAAAATTGGGGGCCAATCTAAGATTAAAGAGGTTAAAATTGGAATGTCTCACAGAGGAAGACTAAATGTTTTAGCTAACGTTTTACAAAAATCTTACAAAAGAATATTTAATGAATTTGCTGGTGAATTAAATAATACCGATGAAGATAGTGCTGGTGATGTAAAATATCATTTGGGAGCTTCATCTGATAGAGAATTTGATGGAAATTCAGTTCATGTAAGTTTAACAGACAATCCTTCGCATTTGGAAGCAGTTAATCCAGTAGTATTGGGTCAGACTAGAGCAAAACAATTTTTTCATAAAGATACTGAGAGAAATAAAGTAATTCCGATTTTAATTCATGGTGATGCTGCTTTTGCAGGACAAGGTGTTGTTGCTGAATGTTTTGCAATGTCGGGTTTACCTGGTCACAATACAGGTGGAACTATTCATATAATAGTTAATAATCAAATAGGATTTACCACAAGTCCAAGGTTTGCAAGATCTTCACCTCACCCATCAGATATTGCTAAAATGGTTGATGCGCCTATCATCCATGTTAATGGAGATGACCCAGAAGCTGTTGTTTATGGGTCAAGAATTGCAACTGAATTTAGATTAAAGTTTAATAGAGATGTAGTCATCGACTTAGTTTGTTACAGACGATTTGGACATAATGAGGGAGATGAACCGTCATTCACTCAACCATTGATGTACAAAAAAATTAGATCACATCAATCAACAGCAAATATATATGGATCTAAGCTTGTTAATGAAAACTTAATATCCAAAGAAGGTTTAAATGATCAAATAAAAAAATTTAAAGATCTTTTAGATAATCAATTTAAGACAGCTAAAGATTATAATCCTAAAATCGAATGGTTCGAGGGAGCATGGTCTAGCTACAAACCTAAAAAAGGGAAAGATAAAAGAGGAATTACTGGAGCAGATGAAAAAATACTTAAAAATATTTCAGATAAAATAAATGTTGTTCCATCCGAAATAAGTATTCACAAAACTATTAGCAAAATCTTGCAAAATAGAAAAAAATCAGTCGACGATGGTTTAAATATTGACTGGTCTACTGCCGAATCATTAGCTTTTGGTTCATTATTAGATGAGGGTTTTCCAGTTCGATTTGTAGGACAAGATTCTGGAAGAGGAACATTCAGCCAGAGACATTCAGTTTTAAGAGACCAAACCAATAACTCTAGATATATTCCATTAAATAACATTTCAAAACATCAAAAAAAATTTGAAATTGTTGATAGTTTTTTGTCAGAACTTGCGGTTTTAGGATTTGAATATGGGTATAGTTTAGTAGAACCAAATACTCTTACTCTTTGGGAAGCTCAATTTGGTGATTTTGCCAATGGTGCACAAGTTATAATCGATCAATTTATCTCCTCTGGTGAAAGAAAATGGCAAAGAGCTTCAGGTTTGGTAATGTTATTACCTCATGGCTATGAAGGTCAGGGACCAGAACATTCTTCTGCTAGACTTGAAAGATTTTTACAATTGTGCGCAAATGATAATCTCCAAGTTATGAATTGTACAACTCCAGCGAATTATTTTCATGCTTTACGTAGACAAATACACCGTGATTTTAGAAAACCACTTATAATCATGACGCCTAAATCTTTGTTGAGAAACAAATTTTGTGTGTCAACCATTGATGATTTTGGAAAGCAAACATCGTTTCATAGAATAATGTGGGATCATGCATTAAGCGATCAATCTAAAAATTTTATTAAATTAAAAAAATCTAGTGAAATAAAAAAAGTTATAATTTGTTCAGGAAAAGTATACTTCGATCTTTTAAATGCTAGAGAAAAGTTAAAAAGAGATGATGTGGTAATGTTTAGAATAGAGCAACTTTATCCTTTTCCAGCAAAGAGTTTGCTAAAAGAACTTAAACCATACGCTAAAAATGCTAATTTTTATTGGTGTCAGGAAGAGCCAAAAAATATGGGCGCATGGTTTTCAGTGAGAGATTATATACAATGGACATTGGATACCATTAAAGCTAAAAATAACAAAGTTTCTTATATTGGAAGAAGTCCTGATGCATCACCAGCTACTGGATATGCTAAAAGGCATCAACTTGAGCAACAAAAAATAATAAATGAAGTATTTAATCAATGAGTGAAAAAATTTTAGTTCCTACTTTAGGTGAAAGTATTACAGAAGCAACAGTTTCTAAATGGTTGAAAAAAGAAGGTGAAACAGTTGAGGCGGATGAAGCAATAGTTGAACTGGAAACTGATAAAGTAAATTTAGAAGTCCCGTCCCCTATTAGTGGGACATTATCAGAAATTAGTTTTAAAGATGGGGATACAGTTGAAGTTGGAGCTGTATTAGGCTCAATTTCTGAAGGGAATGTTGATATTAAAAATGTACCCGAAAGAAAAAAACAACTTGAGGATAATGAAGAGAAAGAATTTAAAGATCAGAAAAGCAATGTAATTAATTTAGATATAGAAAAAAAACCTCAAACTAAGTTAGAAGAACCATTAGTATTAACTGAAGATAATTCAATGGAGCTATTAGAAGAAGAGCCTTTACTTTTAACTGAGGAAGTAGAAACAGAGGAAGCCTCACAACAACCAATTATTCTTTCACCTGCAGTTAGAAAAATGGTTGCAGAAAAAAATATCAACTTAGATAATGTAAAAGGAACAGGCAAAGCAGGAAGAATTTTAAAAGGTGATCTAATTACAATGATGGGAGCCAACCCACAACCGAACCAGAGAAGAATTCAATACGGTGAAGAAGAAAGAATTAAAATGACACGTTTAAGACAAACGATTGCAAAAAGATTAAAACAAGCTCAAGAAAATGCAGCAATGTTAACTACTTTTAACGAGGTAGATATGTCTGGGATTATGGCAATGAGAAAAGATAACCAAGAAGATTTCAAAAGCAGATATGGAATAAAACTAGGTCTAATGTCATTTTTTGTTAAAGCTTGTGTCGTTGGACTAAAATTATTTCCAGCAATTAATGCTGAGATTGAAGATCAAGACATAATTTATAAGAATTATTATAATATTAGTTTCGCTGTTGGAACTGAAAAAGGTTTAGTAGTTCCAGTGCTTAGAAATGCAGATGAGATGTCCTTTGCTGAAATAGAAAAAGAAATAAAAAAATTATCTGAAAAAGCAAACGAGGGCAATCTAACAATTGAGGACTTACAGGGTGGTACCTTTACTATAAGCAATGGCGGTGTGTATGGTTCTATGCTTTCAACACCAATATTGAACCCTCCTCAATCAGGTGTATTAGGTATGCATAATATTGTTGAAAGACCAGTAAATGATAATGGTGAGATAAAAATAAAACCAATAATGTACTTGGCCTTGTCTTATGATCATAGAATTATTGATGGAAAGGAATCTGTGTCATTCTTAAAAACTGTGAAAGAAAATTTAGAAGACCCTAGAAGATTATTTTTAAATATATAATGGCTGAAAAATTTGATGTTACTGTAATTGGAGGTGGACCAGCAGGATATGTATGTGCAATTAGATTATCACAATTAGGATTAAAAACTGCATGTGTAGAGTCTAGAGGATCTTTGGGAGGCACTTGCCTTAATATAGGATGTATTCCTTCTAAAAGCCTTTTAAACATGTCAGAAAATTTTCATAAAGCCAAAAGCTTCTCAAATATTGGTATTGAAACTGGAGAAATTAAGCTAAATCTTGAAAAAATGATGAGTAATAAAGACAGCTCGGTTTCAACACTTACAAAAGGAGTGGAGTTCTTATTTAAAAAAAATAAAGTCACTTACATAAAAGGGGTTGGCTCTTTTAACGAAAAAAACGAAATTTTAGTCAAAAATGATAAATCAGAGATGAAAATTAAAACTGACAAAACCATAATAAGTACTGGATCAGAACCTCTATCCCTTCCAGGAATCGATTTTGACGAAAAAAAAATTCTTTCATCAACAGGAGCTCTTAATATTTCAAAACTTCCAAAAAAAATGGTTGTTGTTGGGGGTGGGTATATTGGCTTGGAGATGGGTTCTGTATGGTCAAGACTAGGAACTGAGGTTCATGTCATAGAATATTTAGACCACATAACACCAGGACTTGATAAAGAAATTTCAAATGAATTTATGAAAATATTAAAAAAACAGAATATTAAATTTGAATTAAATACTAAAGTTGAAAAAATTTCTAAAAATGACCAGGGAGTAATAATAGAAACCTCTAATAAAGATGCAAAAAACAAAATTGAGGCTGATGTAGTTTTAATTTCTGTCGGAAGAAAACCTTACACTGATAAATTAAATTTAGAAAAAATTGGAGTAAATCTTGATAAAAAAGGAAAAATTACAGTTAATAAAAATTTTGAGACT
Organism: uncultured Pelagibacteraceae bacterium; assembly: GCA_902608845.1. Lineage (GTDB taxonomy): Bacteria > Pseudomonadota > Alphaproteobacteria > Pelagibacterales > Pelagibacteraceae > Pelagibacter. The sequence goes on along the minus strand of CACLPR010000016.1, from coordinate 1,439 downwards.
AATGTTAAAAATGTTTATGCAATAGGGGATGTCATAGATGGCCCAATGTTAGCTCACAAAGCTGAGGAGGAAGGAATAGCAGTAGCAGAGTTAATTGCTGGACAGTCTGGTCATGTAAATTATGATATTATACCTGGAGTAATTTATACTTCACCTGAGGTAGCCTATGTTGGTAAAAATGAGGAAGAATTAAAAGAAAAAAAAGTAAATTACAAAGTAGGTAAATTTCCATTTATGGCAAACTCAAGAGCTAAAGCAATAAATGAGCCAGAGGGTTTCGTCAAAATATTAGCTGAAAGTACAACAGATAGAGTATTGGGAGTACATATAATCGGACCTCATGCTGGAGAAATGATTGCAGAAATGTCCGTAGCAATGGAATTTGGCGCTAGTTCTGAAGATATTGCAAGGACATGTCATGCTCATCCTACTTTTTCAGAAGCTATAAAAGAAGCCGCTCTGTCGGTGGATAAAAGACAAATTCACTCTTAAATTATTGTTGATTTAAAGATCGTGGATTAACCTTTGTTAGTTTATAATTTATTAGCCGAAATGAGTAATAAAAAAAACCTAAAATCAGAAGAAACTTTTGCCACAGCTTTACAAAATCACAAAGAAAATAACCTTAAAGTTGCAAAAAAATTATATAACGCTACCTTAAAAATAGATCCTTACTATGTGGATGCGTATAATAATCTTGGAATTTTACAAAATCAATTAGGAGAATTTGAAAAAGCAAAAAGTTGCTATGAAAAAGTAATTCAAATTCAACCTAATAATGCTGCTGCATATAATAATCTTGGATATACACTTAAAGAATTAGGTGAAAATCAAAAAGCTATAAATTGTTATGAAAAGGCAATTAAAATTCAGCCTAATAATGTAGATGCTCTAAATAATCTTGGAATTATACTTAATAAATTACAAGAATATCAAAAGGCAATAGATTGCTATGAAAAGGCAATTAAAATTCAACCTAATTACATTGCAGCATATTATAACCTTGGAAATTTGTTTAAAGATACAGGAAAACATAAAAATGCAGTAAGTTGTTATGAAAAATCAATTCAAATTCAACCCAACAATGCAGCCGCACTTTATAATCTTGGAAATACTTTTTTCGAATTAAATGAATATAAACAAGCCATAAGCTGTTACGAAAAAGTAATTCAAATTAGTCCTAATTATATAGGCGTACATAATAATCTCGGAAACATATATAAAGAACTTGCAGATCATAAAAAAGCAAAAAGTTTATATGAAAAAGCAATTCAAGTTCAACCTAACAATGTAGATGCTTATAATAATCTTGGAAATCTACTTAAGGAATTAGGAGACCACTCAAATGCGTTGAGGTATTATGAAAAGGTGATTCAAATAGAACCAAATAATCTTAGTTCACATTGGTTGTCTATGAATCTTTTTCCTGTTATTTATCA
>CACLPR010000015.1 GCA_902608845.1 uncultured Pelagibacteraceae bacterium | reverse complement strand
AATGCATACTGGAACAGATTTTGCAGCACCGACTGGTACTCCCATTTTAGCATCAGGCGATGGATTAGTTGTAAGAGCTCAGTGGTGCGGTGGTGGTGGAAATTGTGTTAAAATAAAACATAATAGAGTATATCAAACTGTTTATGCTCATATGTCCAAGTTTGGTAAAGGTATTAAGAAAGGTGCAAGAGTTAAACAAGGTCAAATTATTGGTTATGTAGGATCAACTGGACTTTCTACAGGTCCACACTTACATTATGAGGTAATTGAAAATGGAAGAAAAATAAATTCTCAAAAACTTAAGTTACCATCTGGAAAAGTATTGAAGGGAGACAATCGTAAAGTTTTTGAGGTGGAAAAAATTAAAATTGATGTCCTAAAATCTAATCTTATATCTAATCTATAGTTTATTTAGTTCTAAGTTCTTCTAGTTCTTCCTTATTATCAGTCTCAACATTATTTTCTGTCTCGACTTTTATTTTACCAACTTGATTATTTTGTGCAGTATTTTCTGAATGATTTCTGGAATTTTCTTGTGATATTAAAATTCGAGAGAAGTGCTCTGAGTGTTGCAAGTAGTTTTCAGACAAAATTTTATCTCCATTTGATAGTGCTTCACGAGCAAGATCATTATATTTTTCAACAAGCTTTGCTGCATTCTGATTATTTTTACCTGGATACCTTCTTTTAAAAGAAGAACCATTATTATAATCTCCATTAGATTTATGTCCGTTTCCATTTCTTCTAAAACTTCTGTCTCCAGTTGGCTTAAATCGACTTCTTCTATTATTATTTTTAAAATTATTCATTTTTATAATTTAGTACTAATTATACATCTATCTTTTCCTGCCAAATCCTTTGAAATTTTATTAATGTAGTAACCGTTTTCATTCAGTATTTTTACAGATTGATTTTTTTGTTTATGTCCAATCTCGATTATTAGTTTACCATTTAATTTTAACAATTTTTTACTTACAACTATAACTTTTTTAATATCTCTAAACCCATCAAAACCTCCTGATAAAGCAATTTTAGGTTCGTGGAGTTTTATATCATCATCTAATCTGCTTAATTCGATACTATTTACGTATGGAGGATTAGATATGATTAAATCATAGTTAGAAGATTTATATTTGTCAATATCGATATTAATAAAATTAATTTTATTTTCCACCTGATGTAATTTTGCATTAGTTTTAGCAACATTTAATGCTTTTCTTGATATATCTATCGCAGTTGCTGCACATTTTGGTCTCTCTTTTAACAGAGAAACTACTATACATCCTGAACCAGTTCCAACATCTAAAATTTTTTTTGACTTATCGATTGGTAAGTGTTTGAGAGTTTCTTCTACTATTAGTTCAGTATCTGGCCTAGGAATTAAAACAGATTTATTCGTTAGAAACTTGTGTTTCCAAAAATGTTTATAACCAAGAATATATGCCATTGGTTCTTTATGGTATCTTCTTAGTAAATAACTTTTAAATTTTATTAAATCAGTATTTTTTAATTTATTGTTAGAATTGAGTAATATCTCCTCTCTTTTTTTTTTTATTATTTTTGATAAGATTAACTCAGTATCTAAATTTGGACTTTTAATATTACTTTTTTTTAAAAAATTTTCTCCCTCTTTTAAGATTTGATTATAATTCATATTTAAATATTACTGAGCTCATTTTCTTGGGCTTGGATCACCAAGTTTTCTATCATCTCATCAAATATTTCACCTTCCATAAATTCAGATAATTTATGTAATGTTAAATTTATTCTATGATCTGTTACTCTTCCTTGAGGAAAATTATATGTTCTAATTCTTTCAGACCTGTCTCCTGTACCAATTTTGCTTTTTCTATCTTTTGATCTTTCCTCATCTCTTTTTTGTCTTTCTAACTCATAAATTCTTGATCTAAGAATTTTTAATCCTTTTTCTTTATTTCTTATTTGCGATTTTTCATCTTGCTGACTAACAACTATTCCAGTTGGAATATGTGTAATCCTAACAGCAGAATCTGTAGTATTTACACTTTGACCTCCTGGACCACTGCTTCTAAATACATCAATTCTTAAATCTTTTTCCTCTATCTTAACATCAACTTCCTCAGCTTCAGGCATTACCGCAACTGTAGCAGCAGATGTATGGACTCTTCCTTGGGTTTCAGTATCGGGAACCCTCTGAACTCTATGAACACCACTTTCATACTTTAATGAAGAATAAATATTTTTACCTTTGATTGATGCAATAACTTCTTTTAAACCACCGGCATCACTTTTAGAAATAGATATAACCTCCATTAGCCATTTTTTTTTATGGCTTACTTTTTCGTACATTTTAAATAAGTCTGAAGCAAATAAGCTCGCCTCTAGTCCTCCTGTTCCAGCTCTTATTTCTATCATTGCATTTTTTGTATCTGCCTCGTCCTTAGGTAACAAAAATAATTTTATTTTTTTTTCATCAATTTCATTATTTTTTTCAAGCTCATTTAGTTCACTTATTGCTAAATCTTTCATCTCTTTGTCTGTGTCATTATCATTAATTAAATTTTCCAATTCGACTTTATTTTTCTGAAAATTAAAGTATGAAACTGCTTCTTTTATAATGTCACTTAAGTCAGAGTATTCTTTTGACTTCTCTGCAAACGATTTTTTATCAATATCTTGAGACGATAACTCTTTTTCCAATTTGGAATGTTTTGCTATTAAATCTTGAACTTTTGATAAAGGTACCATTATTTGGCTTTTTCGATTTCTTCTGCTTTTTCTTCTACCAATCGTACGACTTTGGAAATCATTTCTTCACTTGATATTTTTTTACTTTCAACTCCATTTAAATAAAGCATGTTATTGCCCTTTCCTCCTCCAGTAATACCAATATCCGTTTGAGCTGCTTCCCCTGGTCCATTAACTACACATCCAATTATAGACAAAGAAATAGGAGTTTTTATATGAGACAGTCTATCTTCTAACTCTTTAACAGTTTCAATTACATTAAAAGCTTGCCTAGCACAAGATGGGCATGAAATAATTTTTACCCCTCTATTTCGTAAATTAAGTGATTTAAGTATTTCATTTCCAACTTTTATTTCTTCTACCGGGTCGTCCGATAAAGAAACTCTTATAGTATCTCCAATACCACTCATAAGTAGTGATCCAAAACCAATAGAGGATTTTATACTCCCAGGTAAAAATGTCCCTGCCTCAGTGATACCCAGATGTAATGGATAATTAGTTACCTTAGAAAGTTGTCTATAAGCTTCAATAGATAAAAATACATCAGAGGATTTGACGCTCACTTTAAATTCATAAAAGTCAAAGTCTTCAACAATACTAATATTTCTTAATGCACTCTCTACTAGAGCTTCTGGACACGGTTCTTTATATTTTTCTAATAAGTCTTTTTCTAAAGATCCAGCATTAACACCAATTCTAATTGAACAATTATTATTTTTTGCAGCAGAGATTACTTCTTTAATTTTTTTTTTATCTCCAATATTTCCAGGGTTAATTCTAAGACAAGCAGCGCCACTCTCAGCTGCTTCTATTGCTCTTTTATAGTGAAAGTGAATGTCAGCAACTATTGGTATAGTAGTATTTTTAATAATATCTTTAAGAGCTTTCGTTGAGTCTTGATCTGGACATGATACCCGCACAATATCTGCTCCCGCTTCCTCAATTTGCTTGATTTGATTTACAGTTTCTTTAACATCTTTTGTTAAAGTATTGGTCATTGATTGAACAGAAATTGGATTATCTCCTCCAACTTTTATATTCCCAACATTAATTTCTTTTGTTTTTCTTCTTTTTATTTCCCTAAAGGGTCTAATGTTCATAAATTATTTATTTAATTTAAATTCTTTGTGAAGAGAAGATATAGCTTTTTGCACATTCTTTTTGTCTATCAAGACAGAAATTTTGATTTCTGAAGTAGATATTACTTGAATGTTTATTTTTTGATTAGCAAGGGACTGGAACATTCTATAAGTAACTCCAGGGGTAGTAACCATTCCAACTCCAATTATTGAAACTTTTGAAACATTCTTATCAAATATCAAATCTCTAAAATTTATTTTTTTGTTTTGTAAAATAGTTTTTTTTGTTTTACTTAGATCATCTGATTTTATTGTGAAAGTTAAGTCAGTTTCTTTTCCATTAGCAGAAATATTTTGCACTACCATATCTACATTTATAGAATTTTCAGATAAAGGTTTAAAAATAGAAGCTGCAATACCTGGTTTATCTCTTACACCTAAAAGAGTGACTTTGGCATCATTAGCTGTATTTGAAATACCAGTTATAATCTTATTATTTATTATATTTTTTCTTTTTGTTATTAGAGTGCCTTCATTGTCTGTGAAGGCAGATCTTACCTCTATATCTACCCTATTCAACCTTGCATCTTGAATTGAGTGAGGTTGCATAACTTTAGCTCCTAGTGAAGCCATTTCGAGCATTTCTTCATAGGATATAACTTTTATTTTTTTAGCTGACTTAAGTTTATTTGGATCTGTAGAATAAACACCATCCACATCTGTATATATTATACATTTCTGAGCATTGAAAAACTTTGCAAACATTATTGCACTTGCATCTGTCCCGCCCCTACCAATAGTTGTTATTCTATTTTTGTTATTAACACCTTGAAATCCAGTGATTATGGGGATGCCTCCTTTTTTTAAATAACTTATAATTTGGCTCTTATTAATTTTATTAATTCTTGAAAATTTATACTTTCCCTCAGTACTAATCGGGATTTGCCATGACATCCATGATCTTGAATTAAAACCATTATTTATTAATTCTCCCGAAATTAAAGCACAGGATACTTGTTCTCCCGATGAAACTAAAACATCATACTCTGCGTCTGAAAAGTTTTTGCTGATTTTTTTAGATAAATTTATTAAATTATTTGTCACACCACTCATCGCTGAAGACAATACAATTACATTGTATTTTTTTTTATATTTAGCAATAATTTTTGCAACTTTTTTAATTCTGTCAGTTGTACCAACTGAAGTACCCCCAAATTTTAATACAATTATTTTCATTGATAATTTTTTTTAATATAAATTAAAATATATTGATAAAATACATCTTGATTGTAATGTCAATAAACAATGAAAAATAACACAATAAATAAAAAAGAAATAGAAAAATTTTCTAAAATAGCTGAGGAATGGTGGGATCCTAATGGAAAATTTAAGCCATTACATAAATTTAACCCCATCAGAATAAAATACATAAGAGATACAATTTTATCTGAGTTTAAAATTAAAAAAGAACATCAGCCATTTAAAGGCTTAAGTATTTTGGATATCGGATGTGGTGGCGGGTTACTTTCAGAGCCCATGGCTAGACTTGGAGCAGATGTTGTTGGTATAGATGCTTCTTTTAAAAATATACAAGTTGCTAAGTATCATTTAAAAAAAAGTAAACTTAAAATTAAATATTATAATTCCTCTCCAGAAAATTTAAAAATTAAGAAAAGATTTGATATTATTTTGAATATGGAAATTGTTGAACATGTTGAAGATGTTGATTTTTTCATTAAAGAAAGTTCAAAGTTTTTAAAAAAATCAGGTGTAATGTTTATTGCTACCTTAAACAAAACACTTAAATCATATTTATTTGCTATTGTGGGAGCAGAATATGTTTTAAAGTGGCTTCCAATAGGTACTCACGATTGGGAGAAATTTGTTAAACCAGAGTATTTAACAGATATTTGTAAAAAAAATTCATTAAAATTAAAAAAAATTGATGGAATGACTTTTAATCCTATCTTAAATAAATGGTCTGTAACATCGGATAAGTCTGTTAATTATATTTCAGAATTTAAAAAAATTTAATTTTTACTGTCGTCAATCCAGGGTATAATGTCAGTATCTATTCCTTCTTCTCTTAATTCCTTAACATCTTTAAGTGAAGCACTACCATAAATACCTTTTTTTGGTTTCTTTTTGTCATAATGAATTGATCTTGCCTTATAGGTAAAATTTTCTCCCACATACTCAAAATTGTCTTTTACAAATTTTTTGTAATCGGAAAGTTTTTTTCGAACCTCTTTATATTTTTTTATTTCTTTTAAGTTTTCCTTTTTTTTAGTGTTCAATAAATTAGGAGACATAAGGGACTTTTCAACATTTATTGACTCACAGGATTGGCAATTTAAAAGTTTTAATTTTAGCAACCTATCGTATTCACTAGAAGTACTAAACCAGCTTTCAAATTCTTGTTTACAATCTTTACATTTTAACAAATACTTAATCATAATTAATATTTAAATATTGATCTATAAAATTTCAATATAGTTAAGTCCTGTAATCAGCATTGATTTCTATATATTTTTTTGTTAAATCCATTGTGTACGATTTGAATTTTTTAATCCCTTGACCAATATCAACTTCTATTTCAATTGACTTACCTTTCATGTATTCCGTAACTTTTTCTTCGTCGTAGGACTTGTATAGAGATCCCTTGTCATAAATTTTATATGGTCCAAAAGAAATAGATAATTTTTGTTCATTAATTTTAGAGTCACTGTTTCCAATTGCCATAGCTACTCTCCCCCAGTTTGGATCTTCTCCGGCAATTGCTGTCTTAACTAATAATGAGTTTGCTATTTTAAAAGATATATTTTTTGCATCTTTTTCAGTTCTGCAATTTATACAATTAATAGAAATAAATTTAGAAGCTCCTTCTCCATCAGAAACAACTTGCTTAGCTAAATTTAATAAAACTTCATGAACTGCCTTGTTAAAATTTTTAAGTTTACTATCACTATATTTTTTAATTTCTAAATGATTTACTTTGCTCGTTGAAAATATAGAAACCATATCATTTGTGCTTGTGTCACCATCACAGGAAATTGCGTTGAATGTTGTCTTAATATTATTTTTTAAGACATCATTTAAAACCGATGAAGATAAAGTTGCATCAGTAAATATATAGCCCAATGTAGTTGCCATATTTGGATAAATCATGCCTGAACCTTTTGCAATTCCATAAATTTTAATTTTTGATGAACCAATTTTTGTTTCGGCCATTGATACTTTAGGTTTTAAATCTGTTGTGATTATGCCCATTGCAGCTTTCATCCAGATTAATTTATTTTGTGTATATTTAATTTTATCAACTAATTCTTGCAATGAAGCTTTAATTTTTTCTAATGGGAATTTCTCCCCTATAGTGCCCGTGCAACCAAAAAGTATTTCTTTTGAGGAAATTTGTTTTGGGACATCTTCGTCTCTTTTCTGGATGTAAGTTAATTTAGAGGATAAGTCTAAAGAAATATTTTTTAAAGCTTCATGACCTTCTGAACCTGTTAATGCATTTGCATTTCTAGTATTTACTAATAAAGCAAATATTTTTTTTGCTTTAATTTTTTTATTCCATTTTATATTTTCTGATATTAATTTTGATTGGGTATATACAGAGGCATGGTTTGCACCATCTCTAAAATAAAATAAAACTAATTCATCTCTCTTAAATTTATATAAACCAGCACTTACCGCAGAAATTGAAACTCCATCAATATGATCTAAATCCTGAAAATCAACAATTTTAGAGCTTTGACTGTTAGTATTTATAAAATTGTTTATGTTAAATTTCATGATATTTAAAATAATTAATTAATTACTATATATTTCAAATATTTAATTTTATATCAAAATGTTCAACCCACTTAATATATTTTCAAAGCTTATTAAAAGCGGAAATGAAAAGGAACTAGGCCGAATTCAGCAAATAGTCAATAAAGTTAATCTTTTAGAAAAAGATTTAGAAAATTTATCTGACGAAATGTTCCCAAAAAAAACTGAGAAACTAATTGAAGATATTAAGAATGGTAAAAGTCTTGACGACGTATTGCCTGAGGCTTTCTCAATGGTTAGGGAAGCCTCTAAAAGAATTAGAAATGAAAGACACTTTGATGTTCAGCTAATTGGTGGTGTTGTAATCCATGAGAATAAAATTGCAGAAATGAAAACTGGAGAAGGTAAAACATTAACCATAGCTCTTGCAGCTTTCCTTAACGCTCTAGAAAAAAAAGGTGTCCATATAGTAACTGTAAATGATTATTTGGCTAAGAGAGATAGCGAGAATATGGGTAAGATTTATGATTTTTTAGGTTTAACTTGTGGATATATTAATACTGGGCAGGATGATTTAGAGAGAAAAGAAAATTATTCAAAAGATATAACTTATTCTACAAATAGTGAATTGGGCTTCGATTATTTAAGAGATAATATGAAATTTTCCAAAGAAACTATGGTTCAAAGAGAACATAATTATGCGATTGTTGATGAAATTGACTCTTGTTTAATCGATGAAGCTAGAACACCTCTCATAATCTCAGGAGCAACGGAGGATAAAACTAATCAATATATAGCTGTTGATAAACTTGTGAAAAATTTGAAAGAAGAAGATTTTGAAATAGATGAAAAAGATAGAAATATTTTATTAACTAATAAAGGTGTGGATAATGTTGAAAATATATTTTCTAATGCTGGAATACTTAAAAATAAAAATTTTTATGATCCAGAAAACCTTCATATTGTTCATTTAGTTAATCAATCATTACGTGCAATCCACCTTTTTCAGAGTGGTAGAGATTACATTGTAAAAGATGGGCAAATAATAATAATTGATGAGCAAACAGGCAGACAGTTGCCAGGAAGAAGGTTTGGTGATGGCCTTCATCAAAGTCTAGAGGCAAAAGAAAATTTAACAATTAATGCTGAAAATCAAACTTTAGCATCAATTACCTATCAAAATTTCTTTAAACTTTACAAAAAAATAGCTGGATGCACTGGTACAGCCTTAACAGAGTCTGAGGAGTTTTTTGAAATTTATAATCTACCAGTAGTGTCAATACCTACTAATAAGAAGATGATAAGAAAAGATTGGAATGATCAAATATTTAGAACTAGTAATGAAAAAGACGAAGCAATAATTAATAAGATTGTTGAATGTAATGCTAAAGGACAGCCGTTATTAGTTTTCACTTCAAGTATAAATAAGTCTGAACACTTCTCAAACCTGTTAGATAAAAAAAATATAAAACACACAGTTTTAAATGCGAAAAATCACCAAAGAGAAGCTGAAATTATCGCAGATGCTGGGAAGAGAAACTCAATAATTATTACTACGAGTATTTCAGGAAGAGGTGTTGATATCAAATTGGGAGGTCAGGATGAGAGTGATAAAGCTGAGATAAAAAAATTAGGAGGATTGTTTGTCATTGGTACAGAAAGAATGGAAAGTAGGAGAGTAGATAATCAAGCTAGAGGAAGATCTGGCAGACAAGGTGATGAAGGTAGCTCTATATTCTATGTAAGTTTAGAGGATGATTTGATGAGAATATTTGGGTCTGAGTCTATGAATAATATACTTGAAAAACTTGGACTTAAAGATGGAGAAAGTATAGATCATCCTTGGATAAATAAAGCATTAGAAAGAGCACAACAAAAGGTTGAGGCAAGAAATTTTGATATTAGAAAAACTCTTTTGAAGTTTGACAATGTTTTAAATGATCAAAGGCAAGTAATATTTTCTCAAAGAAATGAAGTAATAGAAAATAAAGACTCAAAGCAATATTCTGAAAATTTTCTAGATGAAATTATTGATGATTTAAAACTTAAGAAAACAAAAAAATTAGCCAATGCAGGATCAAATGAAATCAATATGCAATTAAAATCTTTATTTGGAAAATCATTTGAAGAAAGTGAAATTAATGAATTAGTTAATCTTGAAAATAAGGCTTTTGAAGAAAAAATAAAAAATAAATTTCAAAGTTCAAGAGAAGAGAGAATAAAAATGTTAAATGTAGAGCAATATAATGAAATAGAAAAAAGAATTTTTTTACAACTAATTGATCAAAACTGGAAGTTACATATTCAATATTTAGAACAATTAAGACAAGTTATTGGTTTAAGATCTTATGGACAAAGAGATCCTTTAGTAGAATATAAGAAAGAGGCATTTATACTTTTTGAAAATTTATTAAGTAAACTTAAGTATGATTTAATTACAATTTTGTTTAATTTAAAACTTATAGAGAAAAATGATGATCAAAATGTTATTCAAAATGAAAATAGTATAAACACAAAAAATAATCCAAAATGCTTACTTGTAAAAAATAGAGAAGGTAAAATTTCTAGAAACGAAAGATGTGAGGCAACAGGGAAAAAATTTAAACATTGTTGTGGTGCTTTATAAAAGAATGCTTAAAAGTAATATCAATAAAACTGCAGCAGATACACCATAATAAATTTTAGAATTCTTTTTAAAGTTTTGATAAATATTTTCTAACGCACTTGCTTTCATGGATAAATCATTTCTATCATCTGATTGTGTTGTAAATCCTTTATTTCTTCCAATTGACAAAAATTTATTTTTTCTTTGAGTAAGAATTTCATCATTATCCATTGTCTCAAAAAAATCTAAATTTTTCTTTAATGAGTCTCTAACGTTATCCAAAATCAGATCTTTGTCTCTGTGAGCACCTCCAACTGGTTCTGGAATTATTTCATCAATTATATTTAATTTTAAAAGGTCGCTAGATGACATTTTCATTGCTGTTGCAGCCTCTAAAGTTTTTTTTGGGTCTCTCCATAAAATTGTAGCACATCCTTCTGGAGAAATGACTGAGTATATTGCGTTTTGAAGCATAATCACTTTATTAGATGATGCTAAAGCTATTGCTCCGCCAGACCCACCTTCACCAATTATAATTGCTATTGTGGGCACTGTTAATTTCATAGAGCATTCAATAGATTTTGCTATTGCTTCAGCTTGACCTCTTTCCTCTGCGCCAACTCCTGGATATGCTCCTGGAGTATCTACTATAGAAATAATTGGAATTTTAAACTTGTTAGCTAACTCCATAAGTCTAATTGTTTTTCTGTAACCCTCTGGTCTCATCATTCCAAAATTATGATCTATCCTTTTATTAAGATCTGATCCCTTTTCCTGACCAATTACTAAAACAGATTTGCCGTCAAATTTTGCAAAACCAGCTATAACAGCTTTGTCCTCACCATAGTATCTATCTCCAGAAAGTTGGATAAAATCATCAAAAAGATTTTCAACAAAAAATTTTGCTTTAGGTCTATCTTCATGACGAGCAACTAATGCTGTCTGCCATGGATCTAAGTTAGAATAAATTTTCTCTAACTTTTCATTTATTTCTTCTTCAACTTTGCTTATTCTTGAAGTATCGACTTCAGATAAACCTTCCTGATTATAGGGGTCTTTTAGTTTATCTAATTCCTCCTCAAGATTTTTAATATCTGTCTCAAAATTTAGGTAATTTTTCATTTAAAGCATGTATTATAAACAAAAAAGGCAATAAATTGTTAAAATAAGTAATTTTGATTGCGCAAAAATGACAATTTATTATAAGATTTTCAATTTATGAGAGAGCAATACATCAAAATAAACAACTTATCTGTAGCAAAAGAACTAGCTGATTTTGTCAAAAATGAGCTTTTACTGGATACTAATGTTGGTCCTGACGAGTTCTGGAAAGGTTTTGACAAAGTGGTGCATGAATTAGCGCCTAAAAATAAAAAATTACTAGAATACAGAGAGACATTACAACAAGAAATAGATCTGTGGCATAAAAAAAATAGAGACCACGAGATTGACTATAATAAATATAAAAATTTTTTGGAAGAAATAGGATATTTAAAAAAAGAAGGTGAAGATTTTAAAATAACAACTAAAAATTTAGATGAAGAAATATCTAATATAGCAGGACCACAATTAGTTGTTCCAATAATGAACTCTAGATATAGCTTGAATGCTGCTAATGCAAGATGGGTAAGCTTATATGACAGTCTTTACGGATCAAATATAATAGAATCTGAAGAAAGTGGAAGTGAAAAATATGATCCTTTAAGAGGACAAGAAGTAATTAAATACACTAGAAACTTTTTGAACAAATATTTTCCAATAAATGATCTTGACTGGAAAGATATTACTGGTTTAACAGTAAATAATAAAAAACTCTCAATTTATAAAGAACATAAAGAATATAATTTATCAGATTTAGAGAAGTTTATTGGTCATAGAGGTGATGCAGCCAAACCAAATGCTATAATCTTAAAAAATAATAATCTTCATCTTGAAATAATTATTAATCCTAGAGCATTTAGTGCTGCAAGAGATGCGGCTGGTATAAGCGATATTATAATTGAGTCTGCTGTATCAACAATTTGTGACCATGAGGATAGTGTGGCTGCAGTCGATGCTGAAGATAAAGTAACTTGTTATAGAAATTGGCTAGGATTGATGAAAGGAAATTTAAAATCAATATTTGAAAAAAACGGTAAAGAATTAGAGAGAAAACTTAATCCAGATAGAGGTTATATATCATTGAATGGTGAAAAGTTAAAACTTCACGGAAGAAGTCTTTTACTTGTAAGAAATGTTGGACACTTAATGACGAACCCTGCAATCACTTTAAATGATGGATCAGAAGTTCCTGAGGGAATAATGGATGCTTTTATAACTTCAGCAGCTTGTATTCATGATTTGAAAAGAAAAGGTAATTCAAGGGAAGGGTCAATTTATATCGTAAAACCAAAAATGCATGGGCCAGAGGAGACTGAATTTACCAATTTAATTTTTACAAAAGTCGAAGAAGTTTTAAAATTAGAAAAAAACACTATTAAGTGTGGAATTATGGATGAAGAAAGAAGAACATCTGCAAACCTTAAGGAATGTATTAGAACACTTAAAGATAGAGTATTTTTTATCAACACTGGATTTTTGGATAGAACTGGTGATGAGATGCACACTTCAATGGAAGCTGGACCTATGATCAAAAAAGGGGATATGAAAGAGTCTAAGTGGATTAAAACTTATGAGGATAATAATGTAGATACAGGCTTAAAATGTGGATTTTCAGGGGTTGCTCAAATAGGTAAAGGAATGTGGGCCATGCCTGATAAAATGAACGAAATGATGGAACAAAAGATTGGACATGTCAATGCAGGCGCAAATTGTGCTTGGGTTCCTTCTCCAACTGCTGCTGCATTACATGTTATGCACTATCATGAAGTAAATGTATTTGAAAAACAAAAAGAAATTTTAAAAAGAGAGCCATCAAAATTATCTGATCTTCTTACTATTCCGATAGCAAATCATCCTAATTGGTCTGTTGATGAAATTAATACTGAAATTTCAAATTCTGCTCAAACTATTTTGGGTTATGTAGTCAGATGGATTGATCAAGGCATAGGTTGTTCCAAAGTTCCTGATATAAATGATATTGGGTTAATGGAGGATAGAGCAACTTTGAGAATTTCATCTCAACATATCGCAAATTGGCTTCATCATGGCTTATGTTCGAATAGACAGGTTCTTGAAATTTTAAAAAAAATGGCAAAAATTGTAGATGAACAGAATGAAGATGACTCTCAGTACGAAAGTATGTCACCAGAGTATGATAAATCTATTGCTTTTAAAGCAGCATGTGAATTAATTTTTCATGGAAAGTCACAGCCTTCTGGCTATACAGAACCTCTCTTACATTTAAACAGATTAATTAAAAAAAGCTAATTAAGCCTCAAGTTTTTTTCTGTTTTTAAATGCAGATATTAGAGTACCATCATCTAAATTTTCGATTTCTCCACCTACAGGTAAACCCTGTGCTAGTTTTGAAACTTTGACGTCAGTTTTTTTTAGACTATCTTGAATATAAAATGCAGTAGTTTGACCTTCTACAGTTGCACTAGTTGCTAAAATTACTTCTTCAATATCATCTTTATTTATTCTTTCTAAAAGAGAGTTGATAAGCAAGTCCTCTCTATTCCTATTATTATTATTTGAGAGGGTCCCACCTAAAATATGGAAATAACCTTGAAAAATTGAAGAACTTTCTATTGCCCACTGATCTGAAATATTTTCTACAACACAAATTTTATTATATTTTTTTTCTACTATTTCACAATTATTATAACTACACTCAATTGTATTAGGCTTTAATGTTCCACAAATTTTACATCTAACTACATTTTTAAAAACTTCGCTCAAATTTTGAGCCAAAGGCTTTAGTAATTCTTGTCGGTTATTAATCATTTTTAAAATTATTCTTTTTGCAGACTTAGGTCCTAACCCCGGTAATTTTGAAATTAGCTTAATTAAATTTTCTATTTCAGGAATATTTTGCATTTAAATTATAAAGGCCACTTAAATCCAGGTATTCCAAAATTTCCTGAAGCCTTAGAAATTTCCTCTGCAGTTTTTGATTTAAGTTGTGATTTTGCGTTATTATGAGCAGCAGTAATAAGATCTTCTAATATTACTTTTTCCTCTGTCAAAACATTTTCACTAAGTTTAATTGAAGTCATAGTACCCTCTCCATTTAAAGTAACCTTTACATCATTGGCTCCTGAGACCCCTTCAACCTCAATTTTTTTAATAGTTTCTTGGCTTTCTTTCATTTTGCTTTCAATTTCTTTGGCTTTCTCCATTAATTTTGAAAAATCAGTCATTCTAATCCTCCTTCAACTCAACATTTATTAATTCTGCATCAGGAAATGCTTTGATCACTTTTTTATAGGCTTCAGACTTTTTAACATCATTAAATATTTTTTTTTCATCAATTTTATTTTTTTCTTTTTTTGAAATTTGTCCTTGGTTTTTCGACAGAGAGATAATCCATCTCTTAGATGTCCATTCGTACAGTTTGTTAGATAGATTTTTAATAAAATCTTTGTCTAAGTTTTCATTAAAAGATATTTCTATTAAACCCTCAGAGAATGAAACTAAATTTGTGTTAGTTTCAAGCTCATATTTAAGCTTAGCTTCTTTCCTTTCCGTGCATAGATTTATCAAACTTTCAAATGAACCAATTTTCAGTTCATTGATTACTTCTTCTTTATTTAAATTTGGTTCAATTTTTTCCTGTTGTGAAATATTTTTAATTTGATCTATTGTTTGATTTGTAATTTTTTTTTCATTTTCTTTAATTAAAGTATCAGATTTTTTTCCAGTAGAGGTTTCCTCGCTATCTTTCTCCTTAAAACCTTTTATTCTCATTAATCTGAAAAGGAACATTTCAACCGATAAATTTGGATTTGAAACAATGTTAATTTCCTCAATTGTATCAAGTGTAAATTGCCAAAAAAGGATTATGTCCTTTGAATCTAAATTTTCAGATATTGTGGAAAGATTATTAAAATCTTGGTCATTTAAAGAAAAATTATTTCCTTCTAATTTTATAAAATTGATATTTTTTAAATAATATAAAACCTCAAGAAAATCATTCAAAAAAATTTTTGGGTCTACACCAGAATCATAAATCTTTCTATACAACTCAAATACTTTTTTTTCATCACCACTAAACAGATTTTTAATTAATTCTATAAGAGAACTTTTATCAAAGTATCCATAAATACTTTGTGCTTTGTCTAGATTTAATTCCTCATCATTTTGATTAGCCACAAGTCCACGATCTAACAAAGATAATGCATCTCTAACAGATCCTTCTGAAATTTTTACAATTAATTTTAAAGCTTCATCAGAAACTTTACCGCCTTCTTTATCTTTAATCATTTTTATATAATTAAAAAGCTCATCAGATTTTACTCTAGAGAGATCAAAACGTTGACATCTCGATATTACTGTTACAGGTATTTTTTTGATTTCAGTTGTTGCAAAAATAAATTTTAAATATTTTGGTGGTTCTTCTAATGTTTTTAAAAGTGCATTAAATGCTTGCTTACTTAACATATGAACCTCATCAATAATAAATATTTTATATTTAGCGGTTGTTGGTCCATATCTTGAAAATTCAATAAGCTCTCTAACATCATCAACGCCGGTCTTGCTTGCAGCATCCATTTCCAAAACATCAATATGATTTGAGTTTGTAATTGCATCACAGTTACTACATTTTTTCTTACACATGTTTTCTATTCCATGCTCACAATTTAATGATTTTGCAACTATTCTTGCGAACGTTGTTTTTCCTACTCCCCTAATACCTGTAAACAAGAATGCATTAGGTGACTTGTCTGAAATTATTGAATTTTTAATTGTTTCAGCAATAATCTCTTGGCCAATTAAATCCTCAAATACTTGAGGTCTATATTTTAATGCTAGTACTTTTGAATTTTCTTTCATTTTTAAGGAGACCAACCAACCTGGAAAATACTCACTACCCTTGCTATCTTTCGATCCTGGGGGATTTGTGGTAACACCACCTAATTGGCCTCCAACTTTATTATATCAATAAAAATTTCCATTCTACAAGAAAGTTATAAATTTATTTTTGTCTAAATTTATCAGATTTATAAACACCTAAAACGTGCATATCTTGGCAATGCAGACCTAATTCCTCAAGTGAGTTTTTGATTTTAGGAGACTCTATATGTCCATCTACATCACATAGAAAAAAATATGAGGAAAATGAGTTCTTTTCAGGAAAACTTTGTAGTTTACTCATATTAACTCCGTTTATTGCAAATCCTGATAGTGCAGAGTAAAGAGCAGCGGGTTTACTTTTCAACTTAAATAATATTGATGTTATATGATTATCATCTGAAAAATCTGGCTGAAAAATATCTTTACCAAGTAATAAAAATCTAGTCACGTTATCTTTATCATCTTGGATATTTTCTTGCAGAATTTTAAGACCATATATTTCTGCACTAAGACTAGAAGCTATAGCAGCTTTAGATTTATCTTTAGTTTCTGAAACAAATTTTGCTGAACCAGCTGTATCTGCTCTAACATTTTCTATAAATTTTTTTTTCTTAATAAAACTTGAAGATTGGCTTAATGCTTGTGCGTGTGAGTAAACATCTTTAATGTCTTCTATTTTGGAATCTTTTAATCCTAATAGATTATGATTAATTGGAAAAAAATGCTCTGCATAAATATTTAGTCTGTATTTAAAGATTAAATACTCGACACCAATATTTCCGGTTGTTTTATTTGACTCTGGAATTAAAGATTTTACTGAATTATCTACACTGGATCTTTCAAAGCATTCATCAAATGTTTTGCAGGGTATTGTTTCACTCTCTGGATACATTTTTTTTGCACAACTTTCGCTGTAACTTCCTGCAACACCTTGATAAGCAATTTTCATAATTTAATTTTTATATTCCATAATTTTTTTTATTTCTAGATAATCTTCGTCTGTGTCTACACCAATTGGTTTAGTGTTTGCTAATCCAACGTCTATTTCAATATTGTTATCCATTAGTCTTAATTGTTCTAGTTTTTGTGATTTTTCATTCTGAGTTTGCTCTAATTGAACAAACTTTTCTAAATATAAAACATGATAAATATAAATTCCAATATGGTGGTAAATATTTTTTTTGGTATTTTTAATTTCTCTCGTGAATGATGTTGCTGTTGATAAATTGTTTTGTTGAAGTTCCTCTTTTGTAGTTACTTTAACAATATTTTTGTTTAAGAAAAATTTTTCCTCTTCAATTTGACAAGCTAATGTTGAAATTTTAGATTTTTTTTCAATAGTTTTTTTTAGAAGATTATGCACATCCTCAATATCAAGCATTGGTTCATCTCCTTGAAGATTTATTACATATTCAATATTATCTTCTTTTAACTCTTGATAAGCCTCAAAAATTCTGTCAGTTCCAGTTTTATGATCTTTTTTGGTTAAAATACATTTTCCTCCAATCTTAGTGACCTCTTCAAATATTTCTTTATCACCTGTTGCAACATAACTTTCTCCAATAAGAGATGATTTCGCAATTTTGTAAACATGATTGATAATTGAAATATTATTGATTTTTAATAAAGGTTTATTTGGTAACCTTGTTGCAGCCAATCTTGAAGGGATTAAAATTACTGTATTGCTCATAAACTAAGTATTATGCGTCTTTCAGACGCAATAATTAAATTTAAATTTAGTTTTTTTTTTGTTTAACATGTTATACGAGGATAATTATTAAAAATCATGGATTCATTTGAAATTAATAAAATTATAGCAGCTGTAGTAGTAATTTTTGTTGTTATATTTGGAATAACTAAAATTTCAGACATTATCTATTACGTAGAGAAGCCAAGTCAATCAGCTTATAAAGTTGAATTTGCTGAAACAGATAGTACCAAAGCTTCCGCAGGAGTTAAAGCAGTTGATATATCTGCTCTATTAGCCATGGGAAATGTTGATCACGGAAAGAAGGTCTTTAAGAAATGTAGTGCATGTCATTCTATTAAAAAAGGCGGAAGAAACAATATTGGCCCAGCACTTTATAATGTACTAGGTAGAAATATGGGTGCTCTGGAAGATTACAAATATTCAAAAGCATTGATAGCATTTGGAAAAGATTGGACTTTCCAAGAGATGAATAGTTTTTTAATAAAACCTGCTTCTTATATAAAAGGTACAAAGATGGCTTTTGCAGGATTGAAAAAAGAAAAAGATAGAGCTTCAGTAATTCTTTATATGAACTCAAACGCTGATAGTCCTTTACAACTACCTTAGTTTGCCAAAACAATATAATAAAATACTCTTTTGAACATAAACTCTGTTTAGAGCTTGTTGCCATACTTTAGATTTTTTACCAAGAAACACTTCTTCTGTTACTTCACTTCCTCTTGGGAGACAATGCAGAAATATTGCGTTTTTCTTAGCTAAATTCATAGTTTTTGTATCCACTTTAAAGTGTTTAAATGATTTAAGTTTCTTTGTCTTATTAACTTTATCGTTTAATGAAATGATTTTATCTGTCATTACAACATCAGAATTTTTAACGGCTATTTCTTTTTTATTAAAAATTTTTATTTTCCCTTTTTGTTTTTTAATTAAAGAAATAAGCGCTTTATTTGGTTGGTAGTTTTTAGGACAGGCAATATTTAGTGAAACAGAGAATTTTATGCAAGCTTCTATTAAGCTATTCATCATATTGTTGTTAGCATCTCCTATCCAACATAGTTTTAATTTTGAAATACTTTTCTTTTTAATTTCTTGAATAGTAAAAATATCTGATAAAATTTGAGTAGGATGTGAGGATGGACTTAATCCATTTATTATTGGTATATTTGAGTATTTTTTAAATTCATTTAATTTTTTGTCCGAGTCTGTTCTTAACATAAAAGCGTTACCATAAGTTGACAAAATTTTAGACGTATCTGCTATACTTTCTCCACCAGCTTTTAAGTGCAATTCCTCAGGTCTTAATGTCAAAGATCCTCCACCCAATTGTTTTATAGCTAAATAAAAACTTAATCTTGTTCTTAAGCTAGATTTTTCAAACATCTGTAAAAGAATTTTACCCTTTAAAGGTGAATCTTTATCTGGATCAAGGGTATTTAATTTTTTTCTTTTAGATTTTCTATTTTTTGCATCAGAAATAATCTTTTTTAAATCTCTTAAGGAAATATCTCTAATATGAAGAAAGTCTTTCATTATTTTTTATAACCTTCACATACTTTATTTATAATTTTTAAAGCTAAATTTATTTCTTTTTTATTTACATTTAATGGGGGTAAAATTCTTATAACATTATCAGCAGCTCTAATTGTTAATAGTTTATTTTTCATTAAACTTTCTATAAATATTGTCTGATCTTGGTGTAATTGTATTCCCAAAATTAATCCTATTCCTCTTATCTCTTTAATAATATTTGGAAATTTATTTTTAATTTTGTTTAATTCTGAAATAAAATATTTTGAATTAGTTTTAACTTTTAAAAGAAAGCCTCTTTTAAAAACTTCATCCATTACCGCATTACCAACAGACATTGCCAATGGGTTACCACCAAAAGTAGATCCATGTGTACCTGGAACCATAGCTTTAGAAACTTTTTTTGTCATTAGCACTGCACCTATTGGAAAACCACCCCCAATTCCTTTTGCAATTGGGACTATATCTGGCTTTATGTTTGCATATTCATATGAAAAAAACTTACCTGATCTCCCAATTCCACACTGAACTTCATCTAAAATAAGAAGAATTTTTTTTTTATTACAAATCTTTCTAAGTTCTTTAAGGCACCAAGCAGGTATTACTTTAATGCCTCCCTCACCCATTATTGGTTCAATCATTATAGCTGCAGTTTTACTTGTAATCTTTCTTTTTAATTCTTTATGGTCCCCAAAGTTAAAATGGTCAAATCCATCCACTTTTGGTCCAAATCCCTCTGTCATTTTTTTAGATCCACTTGCATTTATTGCCGCAATAGTTCTCCCATGAAAAGAATTTTTAATACATAAAATTCTATTTTTTTTTGGTTTACCTATAGAATAAAAATATCTTCTCGCAACTTTTATAGCAGCCTCTGTAGCTTCTGCCCCACTATTTTGAAAAATTACAGCATCTGCAAAAGTTCTATTTGTTAATTTTTTGGCTAATTCCTCTCCCTCAGGAATTATGAAAGAATTAGAAACATGCCAAAGTTTTTTTGATTGTTTATTAATTGCTTTTATTAAATTTGGGTTTGCGTGACCTAAAGAATTAACTGCAATTCCTTGAACAAAATCTAAAAATTTAACTCCTTTCTTTGAATATAAAAAGGAACCTTTCCCCTTACTGAAAGATAAGTTTCTTCTTTTATAGTTTTTAGCTAGAGAACTCATATGTTTACTATGATTTAATTTTATAACCTTTGTGTACCAGAAAGTATGCAAAATAAGTTATAACCAAACTTAAAAATGTAAGCAATGCAATACCAAATGTAACCGAACCATCTAATTGACCAATAAATGAATATCTGAAACCATCTATCATGTGAAAAAAAGGATTATAATTGCTTAGAATTTTTAAAAAAACAGGTAATTTATCAATACTATAAAAAGTACCACTTAAAAAACTTAAAGGCACAATTATAAAATTCGTAACAGTACTCATTTGATCAAATTTGTCTGCATATAAACCAACTATAATCCCAAGCGATCCCATAACTAATCCACCTAAGAATAAATACGTAAACCATAAAACAAAATTTTGTATTGATAAATCTATAAAAAATATAAATATTAAAGTTGAGACAGATGCAATTAAGAGTCCTCTAGCTGCAGAAGCAAAAGTTATAGCAAATACGACCTCTGATGATGATAAAGGGCTATGTACTACATCAGTAATTGTACCCATCATCTTTCCCATCATTAAAGATGAGCTTGAATGAGCAAAACTTTGTTGAATTACTTGCATCATTATTAAACCACTAGCTAAAAATTCAATATATGGAACTCCTAATACATCAGTTCTTTGATCTCCTATAGCTAATGAGATGACTGTTAAAAATAAAATGCTAGTTAGTATTGGTCCAAATAGAGTTTGCCCTGAAACTGTCAAAAATCTTAAAACTTCTTTTTTAAATAAAGAATAAGTTCCTACCCAATTAATAATTCCAAATCTTCTTGCACCAATTTTATATTTTTTCTGTAATTCAACCATAAGTAATTATTAATAAACTTTTTTTTCAATAATTGTTAAAAAACATAAAAAAAGGCTTGTTATAGAATACTAATTGTGATTTCTAGATAGTGTTGTAAATAAATTAAATTATACTAAATATAGTATTATGAGTTGGACAGAAGAAAAAGTAAACAAACTCAAAGATCTTTGGGGTAAAGGTCAAACTGCAAGTCAAATTGCTGAAATAATTGGGGGTGTTAGTAGAAACGCTGTTATTGGAAAAGCACATAGATTAAATTTATCAGCAAAAATTAAAACTCGATCATCTATAAACCACAATAATATTGGAAAAATATCAGATAGTAACAATAGTTTAAAAAAAGGTAGTAGAAAACATAGATTTAGATCATTGCTTCTAGATAAAAACTTTGAACCTGCAAAAAATCTTAGCTTAGAAGATTTAAACGAAAATACTTGTAAGTATATGGAAGGTCACCCTGACGAAAAGGACTCATCATTTTGTGGAAGAAAAACTATTGAGAAGTTTTCATATTGCCCTTTACATTTAATGATAGTTTTTCAACCAAAAGGCAAAAAAGAAGAGGTGGTAGACAAGGAAGATGAAGTTCCAAAATTTATAGAAAAAAAAGTAAAATCAGCTTAATCTACTTAAGAATTTTCTCTTTTGCTTTCCTAAATTCATCATCATTTAGAATACCTTTTTCATGTAAATTTTTTAACTCTTTTAATTGGTCTACTACCTCTGTATTTTGTATGCTTTTTTCTGAGTCTAAGTCAAAATTTTTTTCATCTTTAATTATTTGTTTTGCCTCGACTCCTCTAGTTATTGCTTTTACGGCAATAGATAAAACAAATACTAGAATTACAAAGACTGCAAGATATATTAAATTTGTTAACATTAATTTGTTTTACTAATTCTTTTTTTTGAGAATTGCCCTCCGCTAGTCCAGTTAAAGCTATAACGATTTATTTCTTCATCAAATTTTTTATTTGCCTCTATTTTATAATCAAAATTTGTTTTGTACTTTTTGGACACAACATT
>CACLPR010000014.1 GCA_902608845.1 uncultured Pelagibacteraceae bacterium | reverse complement strand
AATACTTAAAAACAAACAATGTGGTCAATGTGAATTGGTCGTTTAATACCAAATTTTTCGTCTATTTCATGCTGGTGAATATGGTGTGAATGAACAAATACAGGAATTTGTAACTCACTTGGTGTTTTTAAAGTATAAATAAAATTTGTTCCTCTAAATTTACGATCAACGACTTCTAATTTTAAATTACTTTTATCATCATGTTCTAAATCTTCTGGTTGTAGTAAAAGTTTTACCTCTGAACCATTTGGATAATGTTTAACAAAATTACCTTTAATTGTTCCAAGATCTTTATTTTCTAAACTATTTTCGCTTGTAACTTTTGCAGGAATTAAAATTCCTCTATTTAAAAAATTTACAACTTCTACTGAATTAGGAAAATGATAAACATTATAGGGATCATCAAATTGTTTAAGTTGTTTATTTAATATTATTCCGCATTTACTTCCCAAGTAAAACGCTTCGTATGAATCGTGTGTTACAATTATAGTTGTTATTTTGGATTTACTTAATAATTGTTTTAATTCAACTTGAATTTCTTCTTTAAAGCTTTGGTCAACATTGGACAATGGCTCATCTAATAATAATAAGTCTGGATTCGAAACTAAAGCTCTTGCTAGTGATGATCTTTGCGCTTCACCGGCACTTATCTCATGTGGATATTTATTTAATATTTTTTTTAAATTCAAAAATTCTACTATTTCTTTTGCATTTATTTTAATTTTTTTTTTATTTTTTTTTTCTGTACCAATTAATATATTTTTTTCAACATTGTAGTGTGGAAATAAACTATTGTCTTGAAAAGCAAGTGAAATATTTCGGTCCTCTGGCTCAATGTGAATTTTTTTTGAAGATATAGTTTTATTATTGATAATTATAGAACCATTATTAATCTTTTCTAATCCAGCGATTGTTCTCAAAATCGTAGTTTTTCCTATTCCTGAAGGTCCTAGAAGACAAATAATGTCTCCTTCGTTTTGAACTGAAAAAGACACATTTTTAACTTTTGTTTTTCCACCAGCTTTGAAATCAACGTTATTTACTTCTAAAAAGTTATTAGCCATTATTCTCTTTTAAAATATAATTTGACGTTATTGTAATAAAAAAGGCAGCAATTAAAATTAAAAATAATGATGGTACCGCTGCTGCTTCAAGCATATCCTCTGAGGCTGAGATATAAGCAGTAGTTGCAAATGTTTCAAAGTTAAATGGGCGTAAAACCAAGGTAATTGGCAATTCTCTAATTATTTCAAGAGATATTAAAATAACTACAAATAATAATGAATTTCTCAAATATGGCACATGAATATTTAAAAATGTTTTTCTTTTTGAATAACCAAGAAGATATGCACTCTCATCAACTGAAACGTTTATTTTTTCATATCCTGATTTTATTCCATTGAAAGCTAGTGAGTAAAAACGAACAAAATATACAATAACTAAACCTAAAATAGATCCAATAAATAATTTTTTAATTGATAAAAAACCTAAAGATTTAATTATATTCTCATCAAACCAGGCGATAAAGGTTATAAAAGCGACAGCTAAAATAACACCAGGTATGGCGTAACCTGAAATCGACAGTGTGGATAAAAAATTTAATGTTTTATTTCTTGAAACTCGATTTCCATAATTTGAAATCAGAGCAAATGTTATTAGAACTAAGCTGGATAATCCAACTAAATAAAGTGTGTTTAACAAAAGATTAATTACATTTATGTCAAAGAAATTTTCTGGAAATTTTATTGTCCAATAAAGCATTTGTCCTAATGGAAATAGAAAACTTATAAAGAACAATAAAAAACAGAATAAAAAGGCAAAAAAAGAATTTGTTCCAGAAAGTTTTATTTTTTCTTTTTGTTTAAAAGCACCTCTTGTATCCAAATGATATTTCGCTTTTTTTCTAGATAGGTTTTCAGTCAGAAAAAGAATAAATATAAATAACAAAAGAAAAAATGATATTCTATTAGCAAAAGCTAAATCATCAAAAGTTATCCAAGCATTATATATACCTGTTGTTAGTGTATTAACTGAAAAAAAATCTACTGCCCCAAACTCTGCTAGTGTTTCCATTGCAACTAAAGAGAGACCAGCAACTATTGCAGGTCTAGCAGCTGGTAATATTATTGAATAAAAAGATTTAAATTTTGAAAAACCTAAATTTTTTCCAAGGTCTATTAAATTTTGTGATTGATATAAAAAAGAAGATCTTGCAAGAATATAAACATAGGCATAAAGAGAAAATGAAATAGATAATATTAAACCAAACATTCCATCAAACTTTGGTATACTTTTATTGTACTCACCTTCACCAAATAAAGTCTTTAATATTGTAAATGCAGTGCCATAATTGTCAAAAAATGCAAATAAAGAGTATGCATAAATATAGGGTGGTATAGCAAAAGATAAAATTAATGCCCATTTAAAAAAGTTAACTCCTGGAAATTTGTAAAAAGAGACTACGTAAGCAGATCCAACACCTAGAAAAAAAGTTAGTATTAAGACACCAACTAGAAGTGACAAAGAATTAAAAATATATTCAAACAAAAAAGTTTTTTTAAGTATGTCAAAATATCGAGAAGTATCTTCAAAAAAACTAAAAGAGACTGTCAAAATAGGAATTATAACAAGCAATGAAATAAGCAGAGAGCTTAAAAACCAGATATTAAATTTGTTTGTAAACATAGAGATATTTGTAGTTTAAATGACCTATATAGTCTCTCTTAATATTTTTAAAAGTGCCTACGAAGGATGCATAGGCACTTTAATTAAGAAAAGTCAGATATTGAATACCTTTGAAATGTGCGGAAAATCTTTAGTACTTATCTCTGATAATTTCCTTTTATTTATTCTTTTGTTAATTTTTTTACACTCCTCAGCACATGGTACGCATGCATTGGCTGATTTATTTAAATTAACTTCAGACATAAATTTTTTTTTAACTTTCAATGTTACTTCCAACCAGCAGCTGTCATTACCTCTAGGGCATCAGCTTGCTTTGCTCCATAACTAGCAACACTTGTTGTTAGATCTTGTTTAAAATCTAAACCTAAGTTGTTCACTACCAATGGACTTGGTGAAACTCCAGCTATCATTGGAAACTCAAATGTATTATTTGTAAAGTGTTCTTGAGCTTCTGGTGATAATAAGAAATCAACAAGTGCAATTGCATTAGCTTTATTGGGCGCTCCTTTTACTAAAGCAGCACAACTAATATTCATATGTGTCCCTCTATCATTTTGGTTAGGGAAAAATGCTTTAACTTTTTTTGCAGCTTCCTGTTGTTCTGGACCTTTATTACCTGATAACATCAAAGCTAAGTAATAAGTATTTGCAACAGCAATATCAGCTTCACCAGCTGCTACAGCCATAATTTGTGCTCTATCATTTCCTTTTGGATCTCTTGCCATGTTTGCAACAACTCCTTTAGCCCACTCACCTGCAGCTTTTTTTCCATTGTTTTTGACTAATGAAGCTACAAGAGATTTGTTATAAATGTTGCTAGAAGCTCTAATTGCAATTCTGCCTTTCCATTTTGGATCTGCTAAACTCTCATAAGTTAAACCTGATAACTCAGCACCGCTTACTCTTTCTGGTGAGTAGTAAACAATTCTTGCTCTTTTTGCTACTCCAACCCAGTGTGTAGTCCTAAAACTTTTTGGTACAGATGATTTAATTGTAGATGAAACTAATCCTGATTGAGTCATTCCTTTTGCTTTAAAAGCTCCACATCTTCCAGCGTCAGCTGTTATATAAAGATCAGCAGCAGAATCGGCTCCTTCTTCGATCATTCTTTTTTCTAAAGCACCAGCTTTACCATTGATTAAGTTTACTTTAATTCCTGTTGCCGTTGTAAATTTACTATAAAGTTCTGCATCAGCTTTATAATGTCTTGCATTAAAAATATTTACCTCATTTGCTATTGCAAAGGACGATGCAAATAAGGATAAGATTAATGCGGAAATTGTCATTTTTTTCATATATCTCTCTCTTTTAGTTTTTTATTAATTATAATGATTTTGATAACTATTCGCAATGATAATGATTATCAATCGCATTAGTGACGCACTTAATGTTGAATTTATTGATATTTTAAGACTTAAATTCTGAGATTTTACTATAAAGAAAGTTTCTGAAGGTTGTCACTCTAGCTACATTTTTCAAAGATTCTGGAAAGACAAAGTGAGCCTCTGTAATCGGACCCTCAACGCTTGGTAGAACTTTAATTACATTTCGAGATAAAGAAACTAAATAATCTGGAAGAGCCGCAAGGCCTACACCACTTTCGACTGCTAATAGTAAACCCATAACGCTATTTACTTTCATAACAGGTTTTCTTTTTTTATTATCTTTTATTCCAAGTTTTAATGCCCAATCTGGGTTAAACACTGGTGATGGGGCTCCTCTACCAAATGATATAAAGTTATGCTTGCTTAAATCATTAATAGATTTAGGCATACCATGTTTTTCAAGATACTTATTTGAGCCATATATATGGTAATTTATGTCCATTAGTTTTCTTTGAATATAATTAAGTTGTTTTGGTCTTCTCATAAATATTCCGATATCAGCTTGTCTTGTACTTAAATCTAACTCTTTATCGTCAAAAATTAATTCTATTTCAACTTCTGGATTTAATTGCATAAACTCTTGAATTCTCGGGGTTAACCAGTGAGTACCAAAACTTCTAACAGTTGTAATTGTTAGTTTGCCGGTTGGTTTATGTTTTTGATCTCCTAAAGTTGTTTCAACTTCCTTAAGTTTACTGATAACTTCATGTGCAGTTTTATAAACATATTCTCCATTTTCTGTAAGCGTTAATCCTCTTGCATGTCTTTCAAATAACTTAACTTTTAAATCTTCTTCTAAAGATTGAATTTGTCTACTTATTGCAGATTGACTAAGATTTAATATTACAGTAGCACTAGTAAAACTACCAGCTTCAGCTACTGCATGAAAAATTTTTAATTTATCCCAATCCATTATTTATTTACATCCACTAGAATTCTATTTTTCAGTTTTCCTTCAAGCATTTCTGGAAATACATTTAAAAGCTCCTCGAGCCCAACTGTTTTAATTGATTTTTCTATAATACTAAAATCTACTAGACTTGGTACTTCACCCCATACAAATTCTTTTCTTTTGTTGCTTACATTAACTGAATCTACGCCCCACAATTTTACAGCTCTAATATAAAAAGGAACTACAGAAGTATTTAATTTGTTAGTTCCACTTGCATTACCACAGACAGCTACAATTCCTTTTAATCTTGTTTGAGATATTGCATTTGCTAAAATATTTCCACCGACAGTGTCAACAACACCATCCCAAGTACCTTTACCAATTAATCTTGGTTCACCTTCAAATTCTTTACGATCTAAAACAGTTTT
Source organism: uncultured Pelagibacteraceae bacterium (assembly GCA_902608845.1). Lineage (GTDB taxonomy): Bacteria > Pseudomonadota > Alphaproteobacteria > Pelagibacterales > Pelagibacteraceae > Pelagibacter. The sequence goes on along the minus strand of CACLPR010000014.1, from coordinate 18,727 downwards.
TGCACCTAATTCTTTTAAATAATCAGCTTTTTCAGGTTTTCCTGTGATTGCAGTTACATTACATCCCATTTTTGATAGAATATTTACTGCAACCATCCCTACACCGCCTGTTGAACCTGTTACAAGGACATCGTTCACTTTACTTTGTAGTAATAATTCTTCTTTTGCTTTAACCGCAAAGGCACACAACATTGCAGTAAAACCTGCTGTACCCATCATCATTGCTTGCTTTAAATCAATACCTGAAGGTTTCTTTATCAGAAATTCTTTTTTAACTCTTGCATATTGAGAGAACCCTCCATGAAATAATTCTCCAACTCTGCAACCAGTAAGTATTACCTCATCACCTTCTTTAAATTCATCTGACTTGCTTTCTGCTACTATACCTGAGAAATCAATTCCAGGAATTCTTGGAAACTCTTTTACTAATTTTGCACCATCTTTTAAAATCAAAGCATCTTTATAATTTAAATCAGAGTATTGTATTTTTACTAAAACCTCACCCTCGTTTAAAAAATCAAAATTTAATTCTTTAACTTCTTGAGAAAAATTTTCACCCTCTTGGTTTATAACCAGAGCTTTGAAAGTTTCAGGCATGTATAATTAAACTCTATTTTGCAATAAATCGCAAATATCTATTCTGATAACTAAGATCGTCTTTAAATTGACCTAAATAAAAATTAGTAACAGTTGTAGCTTGTTCCTTTTTAATACCTCGCATAGTCATACACTGGTGAGTTGAGTCAATTGTTACCGCAACGCCTTTTGCATCTAGTGACTCCATTAATGTATTTGCGATTTGGACTGTTAATCTTTCCTGTGTTTGAAGCCTTTTTGAAAAAACTTCCACAACTCTTGCAATTTTGCTGAGTCCAACAACTCTCTCATTTGGAATATAAGCAACATGTGCGATTCCAATAATAGGTGCCATATGATGTTCGCAGTGACTTTGTACAGAAATATTTTTTTGAACTACCATATCGCTGTAACCTTCAACATCCCCAAAAGTTTTGCTTAAAATTTCTTTAGGATCCTCTTTGTAACCTTTAAAGTACTCTTTGAATGCTTTGGTAACCCTTTTTGGAGTTTCTAATAAACCTTCTCTAGATGGATCTTCACCTAGCCATTTTAAGATTTTAACAAACGCTTCACGTGCCTCTTCGTCTGTTACAATCTCAGTATTTTTGTTATTTTCGTTTTTTACTAATTTCATGATGGGTTTTTATATATATAAATCCTTAAATTTAAAATATTTAATATATTCAGTAATATGTTAGATATTGCGACTTATATATGTTTAAAAAAAGAGAAAATGTCGCTGATATAGAGGAAGGTAACCTATTATCTCCAAAATTCGATAATGATGGTTTAATTCCTGTAATTACAACATGTGCAGAAACCAAAGAGATTCTAATGCACGGTTATATGAATGTTGAAGCTTTAAAATTAACAATAGAAACGAAAGAAGCTCACTACTGGAGCAGGTCTAGAAAAGAGATTTGGCATAAAGGAAAAACTAGTGGGTTTACTCAAAAAGTAAAAGAAATAAGAATTGATGATGACCAAGATGCAGTTTGGATTACTGTAGATATTGGTGATGGTGCAAGTTGCCATGTTGGTTACAGATCATGTTTTTATCGATCAGTACCTACAGGGAAAATTGAAAATGGACGTAAAGTTGAAATGAAATTTGAAGAAGAAAAGAAAAAATTTGATCCAGAGGTTGTTTATAAAGGACAACCTAATCCTACTAAAATTTAATGAGTGAGGCTCAAAAAAATGTTCTTGGAGAAGATCTTGAAGAATGTTCTAAAAATCCATTAACTGGTTGGTTCAGAGACGGTTGTTGTAACACAGATGAAAACGATCGTGGTTTACACACAGTTTGTGTAAAAGTTAACGATGAATTTTTAGAATGGTGCAAAGAGGCTGGTAACGATTTAATAACACCTCACCCTGAATTTGGTTTTCCTGGATTGGTTGATGGAGATAACTGGTGTGTATGTGCAAGTTGGGTTGCAAGAGCTTTAGAGGCAGGAATTGGATGTTCTATATACTTAAAAAAAACTCATGTTAACACATTAAAGTTGGTACCAATTGAAACTTTAAAAAAATTTGCAATAGATCTTTCTTAATTACATATTTCCGTACTTTGGCCCACCCCCACCTTCTGGTGTAACCCATGTAATATTTTGTGACGGTTCTTTTATATCGCAAGTTTTACAATGAATACAATTTTGAGAATTAATTACAAATTTTTCAATATCATTTTCTTTTTGAATTTCATAAACTCCAACTGGACAGTATCTTTGCGCAGGCTCATCGTATTTACTTAAAGTATATTTTATTGGTAAATCTTTATCTTTAAGTTGAAGATGTACTGGTTGATTTTCAGCATGATTAGTTCCTGTTAGATAAACTGAACTTGTTTTATCAAATGTAATGACATTATCTGGTTTTGGATAATCTATTTTTGGCATTTCGCTTGCTGGTTTTAAAGTTTCGTGATCAGCATGTTTATGTCTAAGTGTAAATGGTAATCTTCCTTTAAATAAAATTTGATCAATCCCGGTAAATATTATTCCAAGAATTAAACCCCAGCTAAAGCTAGGTTTAACATTTCTAGCCTCATATAACTCTTTATAAACCCAACTTTTTTTGAATTTTTCCTCATAAATAGATAATTCTTTGCTTGATTTTATGTGATCAATAATAGTTTCCGCTGCAATCATTCCACTTTTCATTGCAGTATGTGATCCTTTAATTTTCGGCATATTTAATGTACCAGCATCACAACCAACTAATAATGCACCTGGCATAAACATTCTGGGTAGACTTTGAAAACCTCCCTCTATAAGTGCTCTTGCTCCGTATGATATTCTTTTCCCACCTTCTAATATTGATCTAATCGCAGGATGAGTTTTAAATTTTTGAAATTCATCAAATGGAGAAAGATGTGGATTTTTATAATCAAGACCGATGACATATCCTAAAAATATCTGTTTATTTTCAGCATGATAAACAAAACTTCCACCGTATGTGCTATTATCTAAAGGCCAGCCAGCTGTATGCATCACTAAGCCTTCCTCGTGATTTTCTTCTTTCAACTCCCAAATTTCTTTAAATCCTATTCCATACTGTTGTGGATCTTTTCCTTTATCTAAATCAAATTTTTTGATTAATTCTTTTCCTAAATGTCCTCTGCACCCTTCAGCAAAAACTGTAACTTTTGCGTGAAGTTCCATTCCCGGTTCATAACCGTCTTTTTTATTTCCTTCTTTATCTAAACCCATATCTTGAGTTGCTACACCTTTAACAGAACCATCTTCATTATATAAAACTTCACTTGCGGGGAAACCAGGGAATATTTCAACTCCAAGACTTTCAGCTTGCTCTGCTAACCATCTACATAAATTAGCAAGACTAATAATATAATTATTATGATTTTGTTGTACTTTAGGCAATAACCAAGTTGGCCAACTAATTTTTTTTGTCTTACCTAGAAATAAAAACTTTTCTTTATTAACTTTTGTTTTAATTGGTGGATTAAGATCTTTCCAATTTGGCAATAGTTCATCTAAGGCTCGTGTTTCAAACACGTTCCCTGATAAAATATGTGCACCTATTTCAGATGCTTTTTCTAAAAGGCAGACATTAATATCTGGGTTTAACTGCTTTAATTTTATTGCAGTTGAAAGTCCCGATGGTCCGCCACCTACGATTATAACATCGTATTCCATCACTTCTCTGGACATAGTAATTTTCTACAGTATTTGTTATTTTTGTATAGTGTTTAATTTGTTCAGTTCCTCTAAGAATTGAGGAAGTGCTTCGAATAAATCAGCTTCCAGGCCGTAATCTGCGACACTAAAAATAGGTGCTTCACCATCTTTATTTATAGCAACAATAACTTTACTTTCTTTCATTCCTGCTAAATGTTGAATGGCTCCAGAAATTCCAACTGCTATATATAGATCAGGAACAACAACTTTTCCTGTTTGTCCCACTTGATGTTCGTTTGTAATATATCCAGCATCAACCGCAGCTCTTGACGCTCCTATTGCAGCGTTTAACTTATCCGCTACATCAGTTATCAGTTTGAAATTTTCTCCACTTTGTAAACCTCTACCACCAGAAATTACTATTCTGGCAGTGCCTAATTCAGGTCTATCTGATTTAATTTCTTCTCTATTAATAAATTTAGTATTCTCACTTAGATCTGCTGCATCGATTTTTTCTATTTCTGCAGATCCACCAGTTTTTTCAGCTGCTTCAAATGATGTTGGTCTAATAGTAACACATTTTTTTTCGTCATTACTTTTAACAGTAGCAAATGCATTTCCAGCGTAAATTGGTCTTAAAAAAGTATCAGGAGAAATTACTTTTATAATATCGCTTACTTGTGAAATATCTAACAACGCTGCAACTCGTGGCATAAGGTTTTTTCCAAATGTATTTGCTGAGCAAATAATATGTGAATATTTATCAGCGTGTTTTAAAATTGCTGCAGTATAATTCTCAGCAATATAATTTTCATAAATTTCATGATCTATATGCAGAACTTTTTTTACTAAAGGAACTTCAGATAAAGATTTTGCAACATCATCTGCTTTACTTCCAATTAACAGTACATGAAGATCTTGATCTATTAGCGACGCAGCTGTAATCGCGTTTAAAGTAAATGGTTTTACTTCTTTGTTGTTATGCTCCGCTATTAATAAAACTGACATTAAATTACCTTTGCCTCATTTTTTAATTTTTGCACTAATTCCTCAACACTAGCAACTTTTATACCCGCTTTTCTTTTCGGTGGTTCTTCAATCTTAATATGTTCTATTCTAGGGTTTGTATCAACTCCTAGATCTGACGCATTAATCTGTTCAATAGGTTTTTTTTTAGCTTTCATTATATTTGGCAGTGACGCATATCTTGGCTCATTTAATCTTAAATCACACGTAACAATAGCTGGTGTATTAACTTCTATAGTTTCTAGACCTTCATCTACCTCTCTAGTTACTTGTAATGATTTATCGTTTACCTCAATTTTTGAAGCAAAAGTTGCTTGTGGCCAATTTAAATGTGCCGCTAACATTTGACCTGTTTGATTGCAGTCATCGTCAATTGCTTGTTTACCCATAAATACTAAATCTGGATTTTCTTTTTCAACAATTTTTTTTAATATTTTAGATACAGCAAGAGGTTCAATGATACCATCAACCTTTACATGAATTCCTCTATCCGCTCCTACTGCTAAAGCTTTTCTAACTGTCTCTTGAGCTTTTTCTTCACCAACAGTAACTGCTATTATTTCTGTTGCTTTACCTGACTCTTTTATTTTTACAGCTTCCTCAATAGCATTGTCATCTGGTGGGTTAGTTGACATTTTAACGTTATCAGTAACTACACCGCTACCGTCCTCTTTAACTCTAATTTGCACGTTATAATCAATAACTCTTTTTACAGCGACTAAAATTTTCATTAAGCTCTCAATAATTTATTTTCTGCATCGTAAGGACTTTCTTCTAAAATTGTTGCCTCATGCATTTTACCAAGTATATCAATCCTTAGTTTTTGTCCAACATTTGCTAACTCGGGTTTAACCATTCCTAGTGCGATAGATTTTCCTAGTCTAAATCCAAAATCACCACCAGTTGCACGTCCTACAACACTACCATTTTCATAAATTGGGTTGTTTCCTAGTACATCCGCATCACTAGTTTCGTGAACCTCTAGAGTAACAAGCTTATTATCAAAGCCTTTTTCTCTCCATTTATTTAAAGCATCAAGTCCAATAAAACTTCCTTTGTTTGGATGAATAAATCTATCTAAACCACTTTCGTAAGGTGAATACTCAATTGATAATTCAGTTCCAACTAGTTTGTAGGATTTTTCAACTCTTAAACTGTTCATTGCTCTAATACCATAAGGTTTTAAACCTAAGTCTTGACCTGCATCCATAAGTTTATCGAAAATATGATTTTGATATTCAATAGGATGATGAAGTTCCCATCCTAGCTCTCCAACAAAATTAACTCTCATAGCATTAACGGGTGCAAAGCCAACGTCAACTTGTTTTGCGCTTAGCCATTTAAAATTTTCATTTGAAAAATCATCATTTGACACCCTTTGCATTAATTCTCTTGCTTTCGGTCCCGATACCACAAGAACACCTTTACTATTTGTTAAGTTCTCAAATTGAACTGATCCATCTTTTGGCATCCAGCCAAAGATCCAATCGTGATCCAATCTTTGATAAGCCCCGGCAGAAACAAGATAAAAACTATTTTCTGACTCTCTCATAATTGTAAATTCTGAATGAACACCACCTTTTGTATTCAATGCGTGACACAAATTAATTCTACCAACTTTTTTTGGTAGTTTATTAGCTACCAACTTATCTAAAAATTCCTCTGCTCCAGGTCCTTTAATTCTGCACTTAGCAAATGCAGTCATATCTAGTAGTCCAACATTTTCTTTTACATTTTTGCACTCTTTTTCAACTGCCTTGAACCAATTAGATCTTCTAAATGACCAATCATCCTTTTGTTCCATGCCATCAGTTGCAAAAAAGTTTGGTCTTTCCCATCCAAATTTTTGACCAAAAACTGCACCAAGACTTTTCATTCTGTCATAACACGGGGCTGTTCTTAAAGGTCTTGCGGCTGGTCTTTCTTCATCTGGAAAGTGAGTTATAAACACATGACTGTAAGCTTCTTCATTCTTCTCTTTAAGATATGATTTTGAGCAATAATCTCCATATCTTCTTGGTTCTACTCCAAGCATATCAATTGTAGGTTCACCATCAACAATCCACTCTGCTAATTGCCATCCGGCTCCACCGGCTGCTGTAATTCCAAAACTATGACCTTCATTAATCCAAAAGTTCTTTAATCCCCATGCTGGACCAACTATCGGATTTCCATCTGGAGTATAGCAAATAGCACCGTTGTAAACTTTTTTAACACCTACCTCTCCAAATGCTGGAACTCTATGAATAGCTCCTTCAATATGAGGAGCAAGTCTATCTAGATCTTCTTGGAAAAGTTCATACTCAGATTCCTTTGAAGGACCATCTACATAGCAGGCAGGAGCACCATCTTCATATGGTCCTAAAATTAAACCACCCGCTTCCTCTCTCATGTACCATCTGCTATCGCTATCTCTCAAAACTCCCATTTCTGGAAGACCTTCTTTTTTTCTTTTTTGAATTTCTGGATGTGGTTCTGTTACAATATATTGATGTTCAACTGGTATTACTGGAATATCTAAACCAACCATCTTACCAGTTTGTCTAGCAAAATTTCCTGAACATGAAATTACGTGTTCACATTCTATAGATCCCTTATCTGTTTCAACAACCCATCCATCTTTATTTTGTTTCATTGCAAGAACCGTTGTATTTCTGTAAATCTCAGCACCTCTATTTCTTGCGCCCGTAGCTAATGCTTGCGTTAAATCAGCTGGTTGAATGTATCCATCTTCAGGATGTTGTATTGCTCCAATTAAATCATTTGTATTACACAAAGGCCAAATTTCTTTTACTTGGTCTGGTGTTAGAAATTTTACATCTACTCCTATAGTTTTTGCAACTCCAGCGTATTGATGATACTCATCCATTCTATCTTTGTTGTCTGCTAATCTAATATTTGAAACAACACTGAAACCGACGTTCTTGCCTGTTTCTTCTTCTAAACTTTTATAAAGATTAACTGCATATTTATGTAATTGGCCAACTGAGTAGCTCATATTAAATAATGGAAGTAATCCAGCTGCATGCCATGTTGAACCTGAGGTTAATTCCTTTCTTTCAATCAAAACAACATCAGACCAGCCTTTCTTAGCTAAATGATACAGAGCGCTAACACCAACTACTCCACCACCTACTACTACAACTTTTGCTTTTGATTTCATCATGCGATTTTTACTAAATTTTTCTTATAAACTAAACATAATTCTAATAGTCATAATCATCATCATCGTCATCTCTCCAACCCATTTGGTACATTAAATATGCGGCAGTTATTACACTTACCACTCCTGCGGCCATACCAAAATTTACTCCCATAGTTTGCCCAAAATAATACCATCCTATCTGAGTGGCGCCAATTGGTGGAATGCAAAGTATTGCCATTAGTATTGCAATTCTTACTGGAAAACTTGGTTTTTTCATTAAATAGAAGAGCCCATTGGCATTGGTTGAGATACAGCAGTAGTTAGCCAACAATTTTTTAAAAATCCGTCAATTTCATATTTTTCAACTTGCCATTTGAATTTGTAATACTTTTTATCCTTGTCCATAATGGTAACTTCAAATGTCGAAACACCTTTTGATTTATAAACTTCTACAATTTCATAATTTTCATGATTTAAAAGCATCGAATAAGAATCGGTCTTAATCATGTTTTTAAATCTCTCAATAGGTCCTGTAACTCTTTGATTATTTGGGTGAGCAAAAAACCAGGTTTGAATAATACCACTGTCTTTTTCAGGACTATCGTTCCTCATCAAAGCATTGAGTTGTATCTCAATAACTTCTCTTGGCTTTATCTCTGGATTTGGTTTTCTTATCTCAGCAGATAATTCATTTAAAGAAAAAATTAATAGAAAGAATATACTATAAATTGCTGGCTGTATTTTTAACATCTTCCAAAAATTCAATTCTTTTTTCATTTGAAACAAATGGTACAGCAAAATATCGTTTATAGGTAATGTCATAAATACCACACTTATTAAAAATACCTTTTTTAATTCTTCTAAGTGGTAAATTTAAAAAAAAATCTGTAATTGAAAATCTTGGAGAGCCATATGTGCAGAAAATAATAGCTTTTTTACTTTTTAGTTTTCCTACAGCGTAACCATGGTTTCCGATAAGTTTCTTAAAAGAAAAAGCCCAGGGTGGCGCTAATACTTTATCTATCCAACCCTCTAATATTGCTGGCATTCTATAGTTCCAAATAGGTGCTACAAGGACAATTAAATCAGTTTCATCTATTTTTTTTCTGTGATCTAAAACTACTTCATCAGCTTTTTCACCAGCATATACTGGGTTAAATTTTTCTTTATATAAGTCTATACATTCTACTGAATGACCTTTTTCCTCTGCCGATTTAATAAAAACATCTTTGATTGCTGAATTGAAAGATTTTTCATTATAATGGCCATAAACCAAAAATACTTTTTTCATTAGTCTTTAAGAACTGGAAAAACTGGATTAGATTTTTGAAAAAGTTTTTGATATTCCTGTTTTATGCATCTGTTGGAAATAAATTCAATATTTTCTTTGTCAGCAATCACTTTAGCCTCATCGCTATGAATTCCATACTGTAACCATAATACTTTAGTTCCTTTTTGAATTGCTTCTTTTGCAATACCCTCTGCCTCATTTGAAGGTCTAAAAACATCAACTATATCGATCTCTTCTTTAACATTATCCAAACTTTCAACCATTGGTTCACCATTTACAATTTCACCTACTGCAAAAGGATTTATAGGTATCACTTTATAACCAAAGTTTTGCATATACTTCATGACTACGTTTGCAGGTTTTCTTTTAAGATTTTTTTTATCTTCCCCTTTTTTCTCAGAACTTACGCCAATCATTGCAATGACTTTTGATTTTCTTAAAATGGATTTAATTTGATCGTCGTTCATAATTTAAATTTAAAATAATTATTATTTATTTTTCCAGTTAGGTTTTCTTTTTTGTAAAAAAGCTGATATTCCCTCTTTTGCATCTTGTGAGGCCATATTTAAAGTCATCATTTTACTCGTAAATTTATATGCATCTCCTAATGGCATTTCTAATTGTTTGTAGAAAGCTTGTTTACCGATTTTAATTGTTAAATTTGATTTTGAAGAAATAGTTTTTGCAATTTTTAGAACTTCTGAATTAAGTTTTTTACTTGAAAAACAATCATTAATTAAACCAATATCTTTTGCATATTTAGCATTTATTGGCTCTCCAGTTAAAAGCATCTTCATCATAATTTTTCTAGTCACCTTTCTACTAACAGCAACCATTGGCGTACTGCAAAACAATCCAATATTTACTCCAGGTGTTGCAAATGTAGCTGTTGTTGTGCTGTATGCAAGGTCACAACTTGCAGCTAACTGACATCCGGCCGCATACGCTGCACCATGCACTTTTGCAATAACAGGTTTCTTTCCTTCAACAATTTTCATCATTAATTTTGAACAAAGATTAAATAATTTAAGGTGATTTGACCTATTTTTTATTCCACCTACTTCTTTAAGATTATGACCAGCGCTAAAACCTTTACCGGAACCTTCTAATATTATTACCCTAGTATCATTATCTTTGTCTAACCGAATAAATGTATTTAAAAGATCTCTTAAAGTTTTAAATGATAGAGAATTGTAGGTTTTAGGATCATTAATTACCACATTTGTAATTCCCTTACCTAATTTTCTTGTTTTTACATTCATATTGAAGTTTATAATTATTTTAATTCTCCGTCTTCACGCATTTTAGCTCTAATTTTTGTGGCTGAAATTTTCTGTATTTCTTCAGATAATACTATTTCCTCAATTTTATAGCCTACTCCTCTTCCGTAACAAATATTTGTAATGTTTGGGACCATCATTATTTTAAATCTTCCTTCAAACTCTGGATTTAATTTATCTTCAATATTTTTTTTTACAGTTTCAAAGTCGAATGGATTGTCATCAACTCCTTGTACATCTCTTATTTGAATACACACTTGACCAGTTTTTTTTATGATTTCTCTAAATAATGTATAGTGACCCTCATGAAAAGGTTGCCATCTTCCAAGCATTTGCGCTGTTGGTTTTTTATTATCCCATTCATAACTCATTATGATATCTCCTTAATTATTTTATCAGTCCAAACCTTAGCATTTTGAGTAGTTACATGAAAATCAAATTTTTCAGGTTTAACAAACATTTGATTAGTATCGTCAAACCTTCCTTCTTTGATCGTATCTACCCAAATCACAAAATCTGCTGGAAATAATTTTCTTGCCTCAGGTGTTGGGCAAATAAAATCTGCTACAACATAATTTCCCTTGTTTTTTAATTCCAAAGCAAAGTCAGCCATTCTTTTTGCCTGTCTTTTTCTACCTTCTTCTGAAAAATCCCAATCATTTGCTGCTTTTCTAACTTCGTCAGCATTTAATCTTTTTGCATTGAGTTTAGGGGCTAGTTGGTCTGCCAATGTTGTTTTGCCAGCTCCAGGCAAACCCATAATTAAAATTATTTTCATTAAATTTTTTCTAATGGATGATGAGACATTAACTCTAATCCATTCTCACCAATTAAATATTGCTGTTCTAATTTCACTCCTTCATTCCCTCCGACTTCTCCAATATAACTTTCTAAAGTAATTGTCATATTTTTTTGAAATGTACCACCTCTTTCTCCTCCATCAGTTGGATATCTAATTGCAGGCCATTCATCACATAAGCCTATGCCATGAAGCATAACAGAGTATCTATTTCCATAATATTTACTAGGAAGTATCCATGCTTTTTCTGTAAACTCTTTAAACGTTACCCCAGCTTTAATTAATCTTGAATTATAATCTATTTGCTCAACAGCTGTTTGATATAATTTTTTTTGATTTCCGTTGAATTTATTTCCACAAACAAATGCTCTTGAAATATCAGCACAATATCCATACGGGCCAACCATGTCTGTATCAAAAGACACTATTTCACCATCTTGTATTATTTTATTACTACTTTCTTGCATCCAAGGATTAGTTCTAGAGCCCGAAGATAAAATTCTACATTCTATCCATTCTCCACCATTTTCAATGTTTGTTTTATGTAAAATAGACCATAGCTCATCCTCTGTAATTCCTGATTTCAAGTAATCTCTCATTTTAATTATTCCAATATCAGCAACATCTAAAGCTGCACGCATACATTTAATTTCTTCAGAGGATTTAATTACCCTAGCCTGTTCAAGAATTTTTTTTGCCTCTAAAACTTTAATACCTTTTTTATTCAGTTCATTTACAGCTGGACCATTGATAACATCAATTGCAATTTTTTTACTTTTAAAATATGTATTAGATAAATCGTTAACTTCATTAACCCATTTTTTTAGTTGTAATTCTGATTGGTCTCCGTTGCTAAAATAATCCCAAGTAATTGCTGGTCTTATTTCATCTATTAAATCAAGACCTTTAGATAATATTTCACAATTAAAATATTCATATAATATTGTAGGACCGTCAACAGGGATAAAACAATACCTTGTAAGATTATGCATATTATAAACACTCATATTTACTGTGTCTAATGCATACCTTACATTTACTGGATCAAATAAAATGCATGCTTCAATATTATTTTTCTTTAATTCATTTCTTACTCTGTCAAGTCTATAAGATCTAAGTTTATCGAAATCTATTTCATCTTCTCTTAATCTTTTTTTTGAAATGTATTTCTTAATAGGTTGGGTTTGTGAAAGAATTTTTCTATTAAACTTCATTCCTATAACATCTGTACACCAACTCCTGTTTTTGGATAGGTGTATAAATTATAATTTGCACAAAGCTCATCTCCGGGCTTCAAATCTTTAATTGAAACCATAAAAAAATATTTTGCGTCTGGTTTCTCTCTTAAATTATAATACATGTTTTCTAGGTTATCATCGTTCTCATTAAACTTCTTTGCTTTTGCGGTAGGATCAATTGGATCTCCAAATTTTAATGTGGGTAAAATATTAGATACCATTCTTTGAACTGTGGGACTATCAGAATGATTATAAAAACCACCTAATGGAGTTCTTATATATTTATTTTCAAACTGCTCATCTCTTATGTGAGTGATACCAATAAAAGTATTTGCTTTAATTTCTTTAGTTGCGAATAATCCTAAGCCTTCTATTGGAGAACTTTTAATTGTTAATTCGTCTGGCAAAGGTCTATACATATTATTCTCTCTTTCTACACAAGGTTAGTTGCAACCCATTTATGAAATTGATGAGTTGGATTATCCATATCAGGAGAAAAATTTCCACCATTATATGCATGGGAGTTGCGGCCTAATTGCATTCTCTGAATTATGTCTACGTCTTCTTTTTGAATACCTTCCCACAATTTATGATTTTGTTTTCTTAGTGATTTAAATTCTAAAGCTTTTGAGGCTTTTTCACCCACATAATATATTTCCATATGCTCTAAAGTTTTTTTATGATTAATAGGCTCTAACCAATAAGCGTAAAAATGATCTTTGTGTATACCTAGCATAACATTAGGAAATAAAGCTACATATTCTGCAATATTTTCTTTATCTTTAGGCCAGTTCGGAAAGCAAGGAAACTTTTTCTTTCCTTTAAATTTTGGACTATAAACAACAGTTCCCTGACCTGCAAAACGATTTGGTAATCCTTGAATATGATAATGATCTTCTATTTTTGAATAAGTATTTAGACCTGGGTGAACCCACGGTAAATGATAACTTTCACAGTAATTTTCAATTGCAAATTTCCAATTACATTTTGCATTCAATCTAAAATAACCAAAATCACTTGCATGATTAATTAATTTTCTATCTTTTATTTTCCAAAATTTCGACCACCTATCACTTAAGGGTTTAATATATTTTTCAAATGGAATTTCGTTGTTGCTTATATTAATAAAAATTAAATCTAACCAAACATATGATCTTATTTCTTTTAAATTGTTTTTATCTTTTTTAAAATTCGGGCTACTATGTTGGTTCATCCCACCTATATGAGGTGTTGCAATTAGCTTTCCATCTGATGTATATGACCATGAATGATAAGGACATCTAATAACATTTCTAATATTACTTTTTTTGTTTACTATTTTTACTCCTCTATGACTACAGACGTTATGAAAAACTTTTATCTGATTTTTTTTATTCCTTACTAAAAATAATGGCAGTCCTAACAAGTTAAATGGTTTTACATCGCCGATATTTGGTAAAGAACTTGCAACTCCTATTACAGTCCATTTATTTTCAAATATTTTCTCTCGTTCTATTAAAGTATAATCTTTACTTGTATAACATTCGTTGGGAAGTCCATGTGCTTTAGAAATTGGTCTCTTAACTATATCTAATTTTTTTTTATCTATAATTTTATAAATTGCTGACATTTTATTTTGTCACTTCATATAGACCAAGCCATGCATTTACATCTTTACTAGCAATATAATCAGATTTAAAAAACTCTATTTCTTTCCATTTATTTTCATTTTTTAATTGTTTAATTTTTTTATCAAATCCATATTCCTCGTATATTCCTTCATTTATAGTGAAACAAATTAAACCTTTATTTTTAGTAATTCTAATAAACTCGTCTAATGCAGGTGGTTTTACATGTCCAAAAGTAAATGTACCCACACACATTAAAGCATCATATTGATCATCTTTTTCATTTATTTGTTTATTTAAATCTACCTTATCTAATTTTTTATAAAGATTTTTTGGAACTAAATCTAAAAGTTTTTGGGATAGATCGGCACCAAAAAAATTAGTGAAGCCATACTTTTTCAATTCTACACCAACCAATCCTGTTCCACATCCAGCATCATAAATATCGATATCTTTTTCTTTTTGATGTTTATTAAATACTTCTGCTGTTTCTTTTGGACCAGTGTAATTCCAATCAACCATGTCTTGATCATATTTATTATCCTGACCCCATTCGTCATAAAAATCCATTACTTCTTTTGTTTCTTTTAGTTTGTAAATTGGAACTTTATTTCCAACATCTTTTTGAGCCATTAACCTCTCATTTTTTCTCCACTTGGATCATAAAGTGGTTCTTTGATAATTGAGCAATTGAATAAATCTCCATTGATTTCAACTTGTATTCCATCTTCGGATGATAAATGTTTTTGATCTATATATGAAAAAGCGATACTTTTATTCACAAAATGAGCAAATCCACCTGAGGTTATATATCCAATGCTATTATCGCCTTTCATCACAGCTTCATTGTTTGTGACATCAATATCGTTTGTTTGAATAATCAAAGGAACTAATCTATTTTGACTGTTATCATCTTTAGCTTTTTCTTTACCTATAAATTCTTTATTCCAATTAATGAAACTATCTAATCCAGTTTCTTTAGCAGTAAAATCAGGTCGATAATCTAAAGTCCACGCACCCCAATTTTTCTCTAGTCTCATAGACATTAAAGCTCTTCCACCAAAAGGCTTAATACCAAATTCTTTTCCTGCCTCAATTAACTCCTCATAAAGTTTTATTTGGAAATGTGGCGCAACATATATTTCATAACCAAGTTCACCCGTGAATGAAATTCGGTTTATAATTGCTGGAACACCTCCAACAAACATTCTTCTTGAATCTCTAAATTTAAATTTTTCATTAGATACATCATCTCTAACTATTTTTTCTAAAACTTTTCTTGAATTAGGTCCTGCTATAGATATCCCATGAAATTCATCTGATCTATTTTTATACTCAACATTAAATTTTTCTAAATGAGTTTCAAACCAACGTCTATGCATTTCTTGTGCTGCACCTGAACCAAAAACCATAAATTCATTTTCATCAAGGCACGAAACTGTAAGATCACCACATAATTTTCCTCTATAAGATAACATTGGAGATAATGATATTCTTCCAGGATTTGGAAGCTTACCTGCCATAATATGATCTAAGTATTTTCTTGCTTCTTTTCCTTTGAATTCATGTTTTGAAAAATTAGCAACTTCAATTAAACCAACATTTTCTCTTACATTAATAACTTCTTTTGAGACATAATTATGCGATCTAGATCTTTTTATAGTTGGCTCTTCGTATGCATCTTTTTTATCATTTGCAAACCACAAAACATTTTCTAAACCAAAGCTGTCTCCCATAACTGCACCTTGATCTACAAACCGGTCATAAAGTGCTGTTGTTTTTTGTTTTCTTCCCTTTGGTAAAGTTTCATTTGGAAATGTCATAATAAATCTTCTTTCATAATTTTCGGAAGATTTAATTGTTCCATATTGAGGCGATGCATAATCTCCAAATCTTGCAACATCCATTGCCCAAACGTCTATTGATGGTTCTCCATCAATTATCCATTCTGCTATACATTTTCCAACTCCACCTCCTTGACAAAAACCAGCCATTACACCCACTGCTACCCAATAATTTTTCATTCCTGGAACAGGACCAATTAATGGTGATCCATCAGGTCCAAAAGTAAAAGGTCCATTTACAATATTTTTAATTCCTGCTTTTTCTAAAGCTGGCATTCTTTCAAAACCTATTGCTAATCTATCTTGGATATTATCCAATTTTGGTTCTAATAATTCATGGCCAAAATTCATTGGTGTTCCTTGAACCTTCCAGGGTGTTGATTTTGGCTCATAAGTTCCAAGAAGCATGCCTTTTCCTTCTTGTCTAAAATAAATATTACCCTCAAAATCTGTTCCAATAGGAATTCTTTGATTTCCCATAGCTTCAATTTCTGGGATAGTTTCAGTGATTAAATAGTGATGCTCCATAGGTTGAACTGGTAGATTAATTCCTGCAAGCTGGCCAACTTCTCTTGCCCACAAACCTCCAGCATTGATTACTATTTCAGCATTAATATTACCCTTGTCAGTTATCACATCCCAATTTCCATCCTCTTTTTGTTTTGTGTCTTTTACAACTGTATGTGTGTAATATTTTCCACCATGAACTTTTGCTGCTTTAGCAAAAGCATAAGTTACACCTGATGGATCTACTTCCCCATCAATAGGATCCCACAATGCCAAAAGGTATCTTGATGGATCAATTAAAGGATTTTTCTTTTTTACTTCTTCTAAAGAAACAAACTCTTGATCAAGACCCATATATCTTGCTTTAGACCTCTCTCTTTTTAAATAATCCGCCCAAACTTCATTTGAAGCTAAATAAAATCCACCACTTGACTTGAATCCAACAGAATGGCCAGACTCTTTTTCAATTTCTTTATATAATCCGATTGTATAAGCCATCATTCTGGAAATATTCGGATCAGATGAAATCACATGTACATTTCCAGCTGCATGCCAAGAAGATCCAGATGTAAGTTCGTTTCTTTCAAGAAGAATACAATCTTTTAAACCAAACTTCGATAAATGATAAAGAATAGAACAGCCTACTACACCACCTCCTATGATGACTACTTTTGCATGATTTTGCATGTTAATATTTTATTTCTTTATTGACGTCTTTCAATGTCTTGTCTGTCCCATGGTGAAAATGTTTAGTCATATCTGGCATGTACTTCATGGCAATTGGTTTTTTACCAACTGCAACAGCCATTTCTCTAACATGATGAGCTTCAGCACCACAACAAATACCGATTAAATTAATTTTTTCTTTAAGACATTCTTTTGCAAATTCAGCCATTTCAAATCTGTTGCAATACAAATTATCTAGAGCAACAGGGAACGCATTTCCACCTGGAATGCAATCACATCCATGGTCAGTCTGATTTAAAAATCCTGGTTCTTCTTCTGTCGTTCTATATGGAACAGGAAGACCTGCAACATGACAGGAAACTTTTTTTCTTATTTTTTTTAAAAGTTTCATGGTCATTTCTGGACCTCTGTAACAATTCAAACCAACAACATCTGCGCCCAGATCTTCTATTATTTTACATGCATCTTCGGCTGTATGACCGTCCCTTGTTAAATCTCCACGAGGTATAGCGTAATTTGCAACTGCAATTAATCCTTCGTCTTTGATAGCTTTTAAAGCTATTTTCATTTCATCTACCCAGTTGATTGTCTCCGCAACTACAAAATCAACTTCAGCCTCTTTTGCCCAAAGTACTTGCTCCTCATACATCTTTTGACATTCTTTAAATGAGTTTTTATCATTTGGATCAAAAATATTTGTATTAGCTACATCTCCACAAACCATTAAATCCAAATCTTTAAATTCATTTGCAGCTTCCTTTGCAATTTTAAGTGCATTTTTTTGCATTGGTTCAAGCAAATGTTCTTTTCCAATAATTCTTAATTTCTCTCTATGTCCATAGTAGGTGAATGCTTGAACAACATCAGAACCAGCTCTAATAAATTCTCTATGTAATTGAGTTACAACATCAGGATGTTCTAAAACTACTTCTGGAACAAATGGACCGGCAGAAAGATATCCTCTTCTCTCCATTGCAAACAAATATCCTTCAGCAAATATAACTGGACCAGTATCTAATCTTGATATCAAATTTTTTTTCATATTTTTTTAATAATTTATTTCCAAATAAACAGAGGATAAAGACAATTTTCACACAACTCAAAGTTGAAACTAGTTTGCATTTTTGTTAGCTATGTGTTCTGATGATTCATAATTAATTAATTAGGAGATAATAATGAAATTTAAAAGAATAATACTTTCTGCATTATTTGTTTTAGGCGTTACATCATACAGTAATGTTGCTAATGCAAAATGTGGAGACATTACTATTGCTAATATGAACTGGGCTTCAGCAAACTTTATGGCTGAAGTTGACAAAATCATATTAGAAGAAGGTTATGGGTGTAATGTTGAGCTTGTGCCTGGCGCAACAATGCCAACATTTACTTCGATGCAAGAAAAAGGTGAGCCAGACATAGCTCCAGAATTTTGGGCAAACGCTGCAAAAGTTGAGCTAGAAGCTGCGGTGGCTGAAGGAAAACTTCATTCAATCAACAAAGCTCCAATAACTGGTTTAGGTGAAGGTTGGTGGGTACTGCCTGCGACTTTAGAGAAACATCCAGAGCTTACAACTGCCGACG
>CACLPR010000013.1 GCA_902608845.1 uncultured Pelagibacteraceae bacterium | reverse complement strand
TTACTTCAAGAGTCTTTTTTTTATTTTTTATAGGAATCATGGCTTTATTTAATATAATATAAAAATAATATGATTGAACAAATAGCAGCTTTTTTTACCATAGAGATGATTTATTTGTGGTTAAATATAGGTGTAATACCTTTCTGGTTAGTGCTAATTATTTTTCCACAGTCAAAAATTTGTGGATTATTAGTTACCTCTATATTTCCCTTTTTTGTATTAACTGCTGTCTACGTGTATCTTGGTTATTATTTCTATATTTCAGGATATGATTTTGATTATAATTTTACATTGTACCTTGGTTTGTATGACTTAAGAAATCTTTTTGAGGCTGAAGCTTTTTTGATTATGTTTTGGACACACTTTTTAGCAATAAACTTGTTTTGTGGAGCGTGGATAATGAAAGATAGCCAAAAATTATT
The DNA here is from genome assembly GCA_902608845.1 of uncultured Pelagibacteraceae bacterium. GTDB lineage: Bacteria > Pseudomonadota > Alphaproteobacteria > Pelagibacterales > Pelagibacteraceae > Pelagibacter. The sequence goes on along the minus strand of CACLPR010000013.1, from coordinate 30,870 downwards.
TATGTCGAAATATATAGTCTTCTTTCCAATAATAATAACTTATTTTATTGGTCCGTTAGGTTTGGTCATTTATTGGATAATAAGAATGTTCTACGCTAAAAGGATTAATCTGTTAGATTAAAATTTAAATTACTTTATTACTTTAAATCCTGAATTTTGCATCGCTCCAAAACCACCTTCAATATGGCAGACATTTGTGAAACCCATTTCTTGTAAATAGTATTGAATTTTATTTCTTATATAGTTTTTAACCATCACAAATACAATCAAACCAAATATTGACACAGATACAATTATAATTAAAATTATTCTTAATTGTTCACTCATTATAAATTTTTACTTCTCTTTAAAATTATACTTGGATTTTTAAAATCTTTTTTACCATAAGTAATTTCGTTACCATTAAAGTCAGTTACTATTCCCCCTGCGTTTTCAAGTATAGCATGCCCTGCAGCTATATCCCATTCACAAGCTCTTGGCTCAGCAACATATCCATCAAATTCTCCTGCAGCTATTACACAAAATTTAAGAGAGCTTTTCATTCTAACGTATTGCGTGACTCCTAAATCCTTGTGTATTTTTTCAATTTCAGGTTTTAGTTTATTTGAATATGAAACTACTTTTATTGAACCTATAGGAGTAATTTTCTTGCAGTCTAACTTTATAGTTTTGTTTGAAGTAAATTCATATGACTCATCTTTTGCAAAGCTATAAAACATTCTTTTCTTTGCAGGCACGTTGATTAATCCAGCTGCTACTTTTCCATTTAAAATTAATCCTGCATTAATTGTGAATTCCTCACCATCATTTATATAGTCGTATGTTCCGTCAATTGGATCAACTAACCAAAAGTTTTTTAAATTAGTTTTAAATTTATTGTGTGAAGTTTCCTCAGAAACAATGGGTATATCTGGCGTCAACTCTAGCAATTTTTTTGTAATAATTTTATTTACCTCAAGATCACCATTGCTTACAGGAGTGTTGTCTGATTTTATTTCTTTATTTAAACCCTCTTTTCTCAGTTTTATTGAAACTTCACCCGCCATGAGAAAAGTGTCTATTAAACCTTCAACAACTCTTTTTATTTTTATTTCATCCATTATTGTCAATTCTTTCAAGTTCAATATTATTTGCGTTAATTACTTTTTTACCAACATTTTCAAAATTAACAGTTACTTTATCTTTAATTATTGATTGAACTTGACCAATACCCCAACTTTTATTGGCTGGATTAATAACTTTGTCACCTGGTTCAAAATCTAAAATCATTTAATTTAACTTATAATAGAAATAAGTATAAATACCATCAAATGAATTTAGAAACTAACTCACTAGGAATTAATAAAAAGCCATCAGAAACTTCAGTAGTGGTGGCCATGTCTGGAGGCGTAGACTCATCAACAGTTGCAGGGATGATGAAAAAAGAGGGCTACAAAGTAATCGGGATTACCCTAAAACTTTACAATGATGGCAAAGAAGTTGCTGCTTCAAAACAATGCTGCTCAGGCCAAGATATAATGGATGCAAAAAGAGTTGCACACAAATTAAATATTGAACATAAGATTTTATACTACCAAGACAAGTTTAAACAGGGTGTTATAGATAATTTTGTAGATAGTTATCTAAAGGGCGAAACACCAATACCATGTGTACAATGTAATCAGACAGTTAAGTTCAAAGATTTATTCGAATTTTCTAAAGATTTAAATGCAGATGCATTAATCACTGGTCATTATGTAAAAAGTTTAACTAAAGATAACTTAACAAATATGTATAGAGCAATTGATGAAAATAGAGATCAAAGTTATTTTTTATTTAATACTACAAGAGAGCAATTAAATTATATAAGATTTCCACTAGGTGGACTTCTTAAAGATAAAACAAGAGAAATTGCAAAAAATCTAAATTTAAATGTTGCTGATAAACCAGATAGTCAAGATATATGCTTTGTACCCAACGGAGATTATGCTTCTGTAATAAAAAAATTCAAACCAGAATCATACAGAAAAGGAAATATTAAAAATTTAGATGGAAAAGTTGTTGGAGTGCATGACGGCATAGTCAATTTTACTATTGGTCAAAGAAAAGGAATTAAAGTTTCAAATGAAGAGCCATTTTATGTAATTAAAATTGATGCTGAGAAAAATGAAATTTACATAGGTCCAAAAGAAGAGCTGGCAAGAAGTAATATAAATTTAAAAAACGTAAATTTACTAACAGATAAAAAAGAATTAGGCAAAAATGTATTGGTTAAAGTAAGGTCCACTGGCAAACTTTTAGATGCAAAAGTAGATATAGAAGATAATGAAAATGTTACAGTTAACCTTCTAAAACCAGAATATGGAATATCTCCCGGCCAAGCTTGTGTCTTTTACAAAAAAGACCAATTTGGTCACAAAGTTTTAGGTGGTGGTTGGATTAAAGATTAAAATTTCTATTTCTTTTTATTTTTTTTTCTGGCTCTTCTCTTTTTAGAGCCCATTTTTCTTCGGCCTCTATGTTTTTTTGGGTATCCCATAATCTCCTTAATTTTACTATTTTATTGACTTATTTGGTGGATATAGCATTGTCCTAAACACATATCAAATTTTTTATGGATTATTCCTTTAAAACTTTTTTAAAGCATACGGCTAAAGATTTTCACAACCATTCAGTTAATCCACCAGTTGTAAGGGCATCCACAATTATTTTTAAATCAATGCAAGATTTAAGAAAAATGCAAAGAATGGCTTTGAAAAAACCATTAGGTGGACATTATGATTATGGTAGAAAGGGCACCTCAACTACTTTCATATTACAAAAAATTCTTACCAAACTAGAGGAATCATATAATGTATTTTTAACTCCAACTGGATTTGGATCAGTATTTTTATCAATATTTAGCGTAACTAGACCAGGAGATGAGATAATAGTTTCAGATCCACTTTATAATCCAACTAGAAATTTAAGTGAAAATTATCTTAAAGAATTTGAAATTAAAACAAAATTTTATAACCCCCATGATTTAAAGTCTCTAGAAAAAAGCATAACAAGTAAAACTAAACTAATTTACGTTGAGTGCCCTGGAAGTAATACATTTGAATTCCAGGATCTAAAAAAAGTTATTTCTATTGCAAAAAAAAATAAAATATTTACTGCAATAGATAATACCTGGGCAACACCATATTTTTTTAAACCCATTAAATTAGGTTTTGATATGTCAATAGTATCAGCAACAAAATATTATTCAGGACATTCCGATGTGATGGGTGGAAGTTTAGCTGTTAATAAAAAAGTATATAAACATGTCAAAAAAGCAGACGATGTTTTGGGTTTAAGATTAGGTCCTGATGATGCTTATTTAATAACAAGAGGCTTAAGAACTTTAGATATTAGATTAGATAAACATGAGTCTAATGCTAAAGAAGTCTGTAAGTTTCTTTCCAAAAGTAAAAAAGTAAAACTTTTGTATCCTTATAAAAAAAACTCTTTTAATTTTAGAATGTGGAAAAAATACTACTCTGGCTCATCAGGTCTTATGGGATTAATTATAAGATCTAAAAGCAGAAAATCTGTTTTGAAATTTGTAAATTCGTTAAAATTATTTGGTCATGGTTATAGTTGGGGTGGTTTTGAAAGTTTAGCATTGCTGCAAAGTGATATTGAGATGGGTGATAGAAAATTCCTAAATTTAGATAAAAATGAACACTTGGTAAGATTACATATAGGACTAGAAGACCCAAAAGATTTAATTGCAGATATTAGAAAAAGCCTTATGCTCGTTAAATGAGCAAAGAAAAATTTTTCACTAGTAAAAAAGCACTGGTTACACTTATTGCAGCTTCATTAACAGTTATTTTTGCAATGGGTATTAGGCAAACATTTGGCTTATTTTTTTTTGATTTTAATACAGATCTGAATATTTCTATTTCACATTTTGGTTTTGTAATAGGTTTGCAACTTTTAATGTGGGGAATCTTCAGTCCAGTTTTTGGTTTCATAACTGATAAATATGGAGGTGCAACAGCTATATTTGTGGGTTTTTTATTTTTTTTATCAGGACTATTACTTTTCTACTCAGGACTTAATACTGGACACTACTTTACTCTAACGATTGGAATATTGATCGGTATAGGATTAGGTGGTACTGCTATAAGTATCCCAGTATCAGTTGTTGCCAAACATTTTCCTGCTTCTAATAGAACAATAGCAACAGGTATTGTTACATGCGCAGGATCATTTGGTTTTTTTGTTTCACCTTTATTGGTTAGATACTCGTTAATTGAAATGGGGTGGGAAATTACAATTTTATATTTTTGTTTTCTATTAGGAATTGGATTAATTGTTGCTCTATTTGTAAATACACCAAAAATTCCAGTTGGAAGTAATAATTTAGATAACAATCAAACAGCATCAGAAGCTTTAAGAGAGGCTTTTAGAAATAAAAGTTTCATATTTTTAACTCTTGGTTTTTTTGTTTGTGGTTGGCATATTGCTTTAGTGGCTACGCATATCCCAACTTATATGATGGATAGAGGGCTGCCCGATTGGACAGCAGCAATGATATTAGCTCTAGTTGGTGTTTTTAATATGATTGGTACAATTGGTGCAGGTTATTTAGCAACTAGATTTAGCAAAAAGAAAGTTTTAAGCGCAATTTATTTTTTAAGAGGTGTATCATTAATTTATTTTATATTTTTACCTCCAAGCGTGTTTAATTGTATAGTATTCGGAGTAACATTTGGGCTTCTGTGGCTTTCAACTGTACCCCCAACTAATGGAATAGTGGGGCATATATTTGGAACAAAACATCTAGGTCTTTTATATGGTATTGTATTTGTCAGTCATCAGGTAGGATCTTTTCTTGGAGCGTATCTAGGTGGAGTTTTCTATGAAATGCATGGTAACTTTGATTATGCTTGGTACGCATCTATCGCACTTTCTATTTTCGCTGGTGTGATACACTTACCTATAAAAGAGAAAACAATTGAACGAGTTCAAGCAGCATAAACTTAAATTTAATAAATATTTAGAAAAACTTTATCAGTCTAATAAGCCACTTATCATCTATAAAGTTGACGGGGGGTATAATATTTATACTGATTTTTCAAAGAAGATAACGCTCAACAAAAATAATATTACAAAATTTTTAGATAGCTTTTCCTCGAAAAAATATAGAAAAGAAACTGACTTATATGTGGGATTTTTTAGTTATGAGATTTTATGTAGTCTTTTAAACTTATCTTTAAAAAATCAAAAAAAAATGAACTTCTATAAAGGTATTTTTTATAAGCCTGAAACTTTAATAAAAATAAGAAACAAGATTATAATTCATTCAAATTTAAAAAAAGCAGAATTCAATAAGGTTTTTCAAAAAACTAAAATTCTTAGCCCTTTCAAACTAAATATAGACTTCAATGAGTATCAAAAAATATTTAATACATTTTCCAGAAAAATTAGAGAAGGAGAGACTTATCAAATTAAAATATGTACAAAATATAAGAATAAATCGACTATTAATTCAGTAAATTTCTTTTGGAAACTAATGAAGATCAACTCCTCGCCTGAGTCATTTATGATAAGAGATAAAGATTATTCAATAGTTAGCTGCTCACCTGAAACTTTAATTCACAGGGTAGGTAATCATATTACCACTAAACCTATTGCGGGAACCTTGAAAAAAAATAAATATACAACTAAATCTAAAGCTCTCAAATTCTTTAGAAATAATATCAAAGAAACTAAAGAACATAATATGATTGTTGATCTTGAGAGAAACGATTTATCTAGAATATGTAAACCAGGTTCAGTAAAAATCAAAAAACAAAAATATGTGGAAGAATATAAGCACTTATATCACTACGTAACTAGCATTATTGGAAAATTAAATCAAAAATCATCTGTTAAAGAAATAATCAAGTCAATGATGCCAGGTGGATCTGTAATTGGGTGTCCTAAAATAAGAACATTGGAATTACTTAATTCACAAGAAAAGGAAGATAGAAATATTTTTACTGGGAGTTTTGGGTATATAAAATTTAATGAAGATATGAGGTTTAATATAATTATTAGATCAATTTTAAATTTTAAAAATAGATCAGAAATTTCTGCAGCCTCTGGAGTTGTGTTGGATAGTAATTCAAAGAAAGAATTCAATGAAAACTTTATCAAAGCAAAATCACTTTTGGAATTATTTAAATGATTTATATTATTGATCATCAAGATTCATTTACATGGAATGTGGTTCACCAATTTTCTGAATTTGATGAAGTATATTGCTCAAATTACTTTGATATAAATAAAAAATTATTAGATAAATGTAACACAATTGTATTTTCTCCTGGACCAGGTTCGCCAAAAGATTATCCAACAACATTAAAGATTTATAATAAATTCAAAGGAGCAAAAAAAATTATTGGTATTTGTCTTGGTTATCAATTGATCTTACACAGTGAAAATGGAAAAATTATTCAGCAAAAAAATATTTACCATGGTTTTCAATCGACGGTTAAAGTTACAAGCAATAATTCTATTTTTAAAAAAAATTCAATTTTTAAAGTTGGCAGGTACCATTCACTCAAGTTAAAAGAACCTTTTATGAAAGAAAACTTTAATATCACAATGAGATGTACTAAATCTGATATAGCAATGGGTTTCGAAAATACTCAAGATGATGTATATGGATTTCAGTTTCACCCAGAATCTTTTTTGACAAATAATGGTAAAATACTTATTAAAAAAATCTTATCAGCGTAAAAACTTTAAAGAAATTAAGTTTGATGATCTATGGAATAAGGATGGAGTATTTACAACAATGTGGATCTATAATAAGCCACCTAAAATTCTTTTTTTTAAAACACACATTGATAATTTAATAAAATCTTTAAAGGCTTATAAGATCTATGATAAAGGAATAAAAAGTAAAATCTTAAAATTAATAAATGAAAATATAGATAAAACCAAATCTTATAATCATTTACTCAGAGTTGCTTTAAATAAAAATACTATTTCAATATCTCTTAGAGACAGAGTCAAACTTAACAATAAATTTGGCATTAAATTAGTAAACTATGAAAGAGTGAAACCTGAATATAAAAACTTAAAATACAAAAAAATATTAAGTTATCTATCTAAAATGAATACATCTAAAGAAGACATTGCTTTATGTGTTAATGATAAAATATTTGAAACTGGAACTTCAAATTTATTATTTGTTAAAAAGAATAAAATTTACTCAGCAAAAAATAAATATTATAGAGGAACAAACCTTAAATTTTATGAAAAAAAATTTAATATTATAAAAAAAAATATTTATCTAAAAGAATTAAATCAATTTGATGAAATCTTGCTTGTTGGTTCTGGTAAGGGAGTAGTTTCCACAAGTTATATTGTAGATAACAATTGGAAGAGAAAGAAAAACAAAATATTTAATTCAATGTACAAAACTTTTGAAAAAGAATTTAAAAAAGAAAAATATATTTTTAATTAAAAAATGAGAGATCCCAATAATCCATGTCTATTTTGTAATATATCCAACAATGATTTCGAACTAGAAAATGAATTGGCCTATGCTAGCTACGATACTTACCCAGTTTCAAAGTATCATGCTTTAATTGTTCCAAAGAGACATGTAGAAAATTATTTTGAACTAAATAACGAGGAAGTTCTAGCTTGTGACGCTCTTCTAAAAGAACTTAAAAAAAAACTTGAATATAAAGATAATACAATTGAAGGATTTAATGTCGGATCAAACTCTGGCAAAACTGCAGGACAATCAATTAATCATTGTCATATTCATCTGATTCCAAGAAGATCAGGAGACGTTGATAATCCCCAAGGTGGCGTTAGAAGCGTAATTGCCTCTAAACAACATTATGTGCGTAAAACCAAATAATAAATACGTTTATAAGCTGTTGAAATGTCATTATATCGCGGTTGATCTATTTAAATAAGTGTACTAAAAATCTTATGCGGAAGGAACAAATTCACAATGATATCAACCAATCCATTTTTAATATTAGCAGAGACAGTACCACCATTTTTGATGCAATCTTTTGTTATTTTAATGGGTTTACTAATTCTAGTTGGAACAGTCATGGATATTATTCATAAAAAAAATGTGAAGTATTTCTTTAATAATGCAAAAAAAGCAAAATTATCAGCTACGAAAACCTTATCAACAGGAGAGAGAATATCTGTAATTTCAAAAACTATAGCAAGCGACATTGCTACTACTTCAGAACTTGGTGCAGGTAAAAGAAGAGTTGCACATGTAATGGGCATGTACGGAACAATACTTTTTTGGGTAGGTTCAGTTGTAATGATATTCTTTTATACATCCCCAGGATCTAATACTCCAACAGTCTGGCCAATGATATGGCATATTGGAGCAGCATTAACTGTATTAGGAGGATCTTGGTTTTGGTTCTTTTTAAGGGTTGATGTCTATTCTGAAGCACAACCTTGGTTTAGAATGATTAAAGCTGACTTATTTGTTTTAGCATTAATAGCATCATCTTTATTTGGTTTGATATGGTCTTACCTTCAATCACTAAATCTTGTTGGAAGATATGATGATATGGTTTTTTTAGCATTATTTGTTGTTGCAAATCTGGTTTTATTTGGTGGAGTGTATTGGTCAAAATTTGCTCATATGTTTTATAAACCTGGTGCAGCGATACAAAAAAATTTAGCTGAAGCTGATGGTTCTAGAGATAATCTACCACCAGAAGCAGATGCACCTGAGCAATTTGGCTTAGGCATAAAAAGAGAAGAGCCAAAACACTATTAATATGATAAAAATTAAAAAGGAGAAAAATTAAATTATGTCAACTTTTGTGTATATGACCCGTTGCGATGGCTGTGGTCACTGCGTAGATATTTGTCCATCAGATATAATGCATATCGATGAAACAATAAGAAGAGCAAAGAATATTGAACCAAACTTTTGTTGGGAGTGCTATTCTTGTGTGAAAGCATGCCCCAATCACGCAATCGATGTAAGAGGTTATGCAGATTTTGCACCGATGGGACATAGCGTAAGAGTTAGACGTGAAGAGGAAAAAGGAACTATTTCATGGAAAATAAAATTTAGAAATGGAACTACAAAAGATTTTGTATCTCCAATCACAACTAAACCTTGGGGAAAGTTTATTCCAAAACTTGCTGAGGGAGATAAACCAAATCAGGGAGAGATAAATTCTCAAAGATTATATACTGAGCCAGAAGGTTTAAATATTGATGGAGAACTACCATCAGTACCTAAAGAAACTTTCAAAAAGGGAGTTTATTATTAATGGCTAAACATAAAACACATTACGAGGATTGTGACGTTCTAGTAGTTGGAGGCGGAATGGCCGGAACAGGTGCAGCTTTCGAGGCAAGACACTGGGGAAGAGATTTGAAAATTGTTTGTGTTGAAAAAGCAAACATAGATAGAAGTGGTGCGGTTGCCCAAGGATTGTACGCAATTAACTGCTACATGGGTATGCAATGGGGTGAAAACCAACCGGAAGACCATGTTAGATATGCACGTAATGATTTAATGGGAATGGTAAGAGAAGATTTAGGTTATGACATGGCGCGTCATGTAGACTCAACTGTTCATATGTTTGATGAGTGGGGCCTACCAATGATGAAAAATGAAAAAACTGGCCGTTACCTTAGAGAAGGTAAATGGCAAATCATGATTCATGGTGAAAGCTATAAGCCGATAGTTGCTGAAGCTGCAAAAAAATCAGCTGACAAAATTTACAATAGAATAATGATCACTCATCTTTTAATGGATGAAGAAAAAGAAAATAGAGTAGGTGGAGCTGTCGGGTTTAATATGAGAACAGGTGATTTTCATGTTTTCAGAGCAAAAACGGTTATAGTTGCTGCAGGTGGAGCATCTCACATATTTAAACCAAGAGCTGTAGGAGAAGGTATGGGAAGAACTTGGTATGCTCCTTGGAGTAATGGTTCAGCATATGCACTTCCTATTGCAGCAGGAGCTAAAATGACTCAAATGGAGAACAGAATTGTATTATGTAGATTTAAAGACGGATACGGTCCTGTTGGTGCATATTTCCTACATTTAAAAACTTATACTCAAAATGCTAATGGGGAAAACTATGAAAAGAAATGGTATGAACAAACTAAAGAATTGGTTGGTGAATATATAGACCATCACCCAACCCCTACATGTTTAAGAAATCATGCATTTATTCAAGAAACTATGGCAGGTGGAGGCCCAATTCATATGGTCACTACAGAAGCTTTCCAAGATCCACATCTAGAAACTGTTGGTTGGGAAAACTTCTTAGGAATGACAGTTGGTCAAGCTGTTGTTTGGGCATCACAGAATATTGATCCTAAATACACAAATCCAGAACTTACTACATCGGAGCCTTATGTTATGGGATCTCATGCTACATGTTCAGGGGCATGGGTAAGTGGACCAGAAGATCTATCACCACCAGAATATTTCTGGGGTTACAACAGGATGTTAACAATTCAGGGACTTTTTGGAGCTGGAGATACTGTTGGAGGTAGCGCCCATAAATTTTCATCAGGATCATTTACAGAAGGTCGATTAGCAGCAAAAGCAGCAGTTAAATATATTGAAGACCAAAAAGCTAATGATATTAAAGTTAGCGATAAACAATGTGAGGACTTTAAAACAGCTGTTTATAAACCACTTGAAAATTATACTGTTGGAAGAAACGAGATAACTGGAGGAACTGTTTCACCTAGTTATATCTCTCCAATTCAAGGCCTTCAAAGATTACAAAGAATTATGGACGAATATGTTGGAGGAATTGCAACAAACTACATGACTAACGCAAACATGCTTAAAAAAGGTCTAGAATTGCTCAAATGGCTTGAAGAAGATCTAGAAAATGTTGGAGCAGAAGACTATCATCAGCTAATGAGAGCGTGGGAGCTTAAGCATAGAGCTTTAACATCTCAGTGTGTAACAGAACATACTATGTTTAGAGAAGAAACTAGATGGCCGGGCTATTATTATAGAGGCGATCATATGAAGCTTGACGATGATAATTGGCATTGTTTGACAGTTTCTAGAAGAGATCCTAAAACTGGTAAGTTTACTTTAGAAAAAGTGCCCGTTTACCATATCGTAGATGAGAACGAGAAGAAAAAAGAAGCTTCTTAATTGAAACAAATCAGAAATGGCTCTTTTAGATAAATCCGACGAGGAAATTATTAAAATTGCAGAACCAATGTGGGCCAACTTAGTTAAATCCTCTAATATCAAAGATTATGGTGGCTTTACTCGAGATTTGTCCTCCCAAATGATGTATGGAGCTAATGAAGTCGAACTTGGAAAACAATGGGCAAATAATGAGTTGATTTCAAGTTTAGCTGAAGGATGTAAGGCAATCGGCTGTCTTAGAAGAGGTCTTTATATAACAGTCTTATATAAACAGACTAGCACAAAGATCCCTGGAGACTTTTTGGGAAGACTAGTTCTCGGAGAAGAGGGAGATGAAGTCAAAGTTTTCGGTGCAACAATTTTCTAAATATTTTTAAAAAATATTTGCATTTATTACAACTTGTGATATCCCGCGAGTATGTTTCAAATAATAAATCATAATTTAAAAAAACTTCCTTTATTCTTTGAAAATCAACTAAGTAAAATAATTAAATCATTTTTATATCTTTTTATCTTCTTCGCTTGGGGCATAATTCTTCTTAGCACTGCACAGAATTTTATTTAAAAAAACATTCATATTTATTGACTTTATATTCGTAGAGGAATAATTACTTTAAATGGAGTATTTTCTTCCAATTGCACAAGTCGAAATAAATTTACTTTTTATATTTGGTCTAAGTTTAGTTGTAGGAATTTTATCTGGTTTGTTTGGAGTAGGTGGAGGATTTTTGATGACACCTTTTTTAATTTTTTTAGGTGTACCTCCTATTTATGCAGTTCCCAATGAAGCCAGTAATATTTTAGGAACCTCAGTCTCTGGATCTACAACTCATTATCTTAAAGGAACACTCGATTACAAAATGGGTTTCATGATTGTCATTGGAGGAGCTGTCGGAACAATACTTGGAATTATAACTTTTTCATATTTCAAAGATATTGGAAAAATCAATGTAGTTATCTCTTTAGCTTATATGTATATCCTTGCAATTTTAGGAACTTTTATGCTTATTCAAGGTGTATCAGAAATTGATAAAGCAAGAAAAAAAATAACCGAAAAAAAAAAACTACATAAACATTATTGGATACATGGTCTTCCTTTAAGAATGCGTTTTAAAAAGTCGCAACTATATGAAAGTGCATTTACACCAATAATAATAGGTCTGATAGTTGGTTTCATCGCTGCAATTATGGGAATAGGTGGTGCTTTCATTTTAGTACCAGCAATGATTTATATTATTGGGATGCCAACAAGATTAATTCCAGGTACCTCCCTTTTTGTAACTATATTTATCAGTGCAATAGTTACAATTTTGCATGCGTTGAATTATGGAACCATAGATTTAATATTAGTTACTGTTTTAATTTTAGGTTCAATAATAGGTGTACAGTTTGGACAAAAAATTGGAGAAAAAATTGATAGCTCAGAATTTAAAACCATTTTAGCAATATTATTATTATTGGTTGGTATAGCAATTGCTTATGATACTTTTATCAAAGATGAAAAAACAACAAGTGTTATTGTTAATGCTACAGATAATTTAGGACCATTAAGTGAATTTATATTAAATTTTTCAAAAGATTTACCAGTATTTTATGGTCTAACCTCAGTTTTACTTGCTGTAGTACTCGGAGTTGGAGCTGCAATGATTAGAAGAGTTTATTCTAATTGGGATGATAAAAGATTAGCAAAATTAAAAAAATAATTAGGCGCTTCTATATAATTTAGTCATAACAAATTCTTTATGACCAAGAGCTTCAGCACAAGTTAATCTTCCATTAGCAACCCTTAAAGTTGATTTGATTAACTCGTCTCCTGCTTGGCTCAAATTCATTTCTCTAGATAAAATTTTAGAAACGTCCACATCAATATGTTCACTCATAGTTTTTGCTGTAAGAGGATTTGCTGTCAATTTAATCACAGGCTCTATTGGATTTCCTATAATATTGCCCTGTCCAGTTGGGAATAGGTGAATATTAAAACCACCTGCAGCTTGTAAAGTAACACATTCTGCAGCAGCTGAAGAAGTATCCATGAAGTACAATCCCGCACCTTTTGTCGGTTCCTCGGCTGGCTCTAGAACATCAATAAACTGACATCCTCCAATTTTCTGAAAATTACCAAATGCTTTTTCTTCGATAGTAGTTAAGCCACCAGCAATGTTACCTGCAGTTGGTTGACTTTCTGATAAATCATCTGTTGCTTCTTTAAGAATAAAATCATTATAATCATTCCATGTCTTTTTAAACTTTGCCTGAGCCTCCGGTGTTTTGCCTCTTTTTTCGCAAACTGTTTCAGCTCCTGTAAGCTCAGAAGTCTCACCAAAACATAAATGAACACCAAGTGGTTCTAACTTATCCATAAGATTTCCAACAGTAGGATTAGATGCTAATCCTGATGTTGTATCAGACTCTCCACATTTTACTGAAATCCATAAATCACTCATTGGACACTCTTCTCTTTGTTTTTCAGAAGCCCACATTGAAAACTCTTGTGCTTTTTTTGAAACTTTAGCAATAGTATCTATATCTCCAACTCCTTCTATACTAAATCCTTCAACTGGTTTGCCAGTTGTTGCAATTGCATCAACAATCCTTTTTGTCCATTTAGGTTCAATACCTATAACTATAACAGCTGCAACATTAGGATTTTTTCCTGTACCGATCATTGTTCTAAAATGAAGTTCTAAATCTGCACCAAACTGCAGTCGCCCATAAGAGTGAGGTAGAGCTATTGTACCTTTAATGTTATTTGCTACTGCTTCTGCACATGCATTTGAAATATCGTCTACAGGAAGAATAATAACGTGATTACGTGTTCCAGCACGACCATTTTCTCTTTTATATCCTAAAAAACTTTTTGGAATTTCCATTTATTACCACTTTTTTGTTTTTACATTATGAACATGAACATGTTCGCCTTTTTTAATATTTTTAACTACTTTCCCAATATCATGACCATATTTCAAAATAGTGTCACCCTCATTTAGATCTGCCATTGCAATCTTATGACCCAATGGTATTTCATCTTTTGATTGTATTGAAACAGACTTATCATTTTCCATTATCCAACAATTACAATCTTGTTCTGGGGTTATTTTTTCTATAACAACTACGCCAACGTTGTCTTTTTCATCATGTATTATTATATCAGTATTTGACATTGTGACGATTTCTTTATTTGAAATTCGCTCAATCTTATATATTAATCGGGCACTTTGACAATTAAAAAAAAGAATTAGAAAGGCTGAACCATGACTAAAATGACAACTGAAGAAGCATTCATAAAAGTTCTTCAAATGCACGGGATTGAACACTCGTTTGGAATAATAGGATCAGCTTTTATGGCAATATCTGATTTATTTCCAAAAGCAGGAATTACATTTTGGGATGTTGCTCATGAGACTAATGGAGGATTAATTGCGGATGGATACACAAGAGCCACCGGAAAAATGTCAATGGTTATAGCTCAAAATGGGCCAGGAATTACTGGATTAGTAACACCTATTAAAACAGCTTATTGGAACCATACACCATTATTATTAGTTACACCTCAAGCAGCAAATAAAACTATGGGTCAAGGTGGTTTTCAAGAAGTAGAACAGATGAATTTATTTAAAGATATGGTTTGTTATCAAGAAGAGGTTAGAGACCCATCAAGGATGGCTGAAGTACTAAATAGAGTAATTGAAAAAGCATTTAGAGGTTCTGCACCAGCACAAATAAATGTACCTAGAGATTATTGGACACAAGTAATAGATATTGATTTACCACCAATTGTAAGATTTGAAAGACAAGGTGGAGGAAAAGAGGCAATTGAAAAAGCTGCAAAACTTTTATCAGATGCAAAATTTCCAGTAATATTATCTGGAGCAGGAGTGGTAATTGGTAATGCAATTGATGAATGTAAAAAGTTAGCTGAGAAGTTAGATGCTCCAGTATGCAATGGATACCAACACAATGATAGTTTTCCAGGAAGTCATCCTTTAGCAGTAGGACCATTAGGATACAATGGTTCAAAAGCTGGAATGGAGTTAATTTCAAAAGCAGATGTAGTTTTGGCTCTAGGAACAAGATTAAATCCTTTTTCAACTTTACCAGGATACGGAATTGATTATTGGCCAAAAGATGCAACTATTATTCAAGTAGACATGAATCCAGACAGAATTGGACTTACAAAAAAAGTAACAGTTGGTATCTGTGGAGACGCTAAGATGGTTTCACAACAGATTTTAGAAAAACTTTCACCAACAGCTGGCGATAAGGGTAGAGATGATAGAAAAAATTTAATTCATAAAACAAAATCAGCTTGGTTACAAACTCTTACAAGTTTAGATCATGAAGATGATGATCCAGGTACCGTTTGGAATAAAGAAGCTAGAGAAAGAGACTCAGACAGAATGTCCCCAAGACAAGCTTGGAGAGCAATTCAAGCTGGAATGCCAGATGATGTAATTATTTCAAGTGATATCGGAAATAATTGTGCAATAGGCAATGCATATCCAACTTTTGAAAAACCAAGAAAATATTTAGCACCAGGTTTGTTTGGTCCATGTGGATATGGTTTTCCATCAATATTAGGCGCAAAAATTGGATGCCCTGACACACCTGTAATTGGTTTTGCTGGTGATGGTGCTTTTGGAATAAGTATGAATGAAATGAGTTCTTGTGCGAGAGAAGAATGGCCTGCAATTACAATGGTTATATTTAGAAATTACCAATGGGGAGCAGAAAAGAGAAATTCTATACTATGGTTTGATGATAATTTTATAGGCACAGAACTTGATCCAGAATTAAGTTACGCTAAGGTTGCTAATGCATGTGGTTTAAAAGGAGTTGCAGTTAAAACTATGGACGAAACAACTGCAGCAATTAAGCAATCATGCGAAGATCAAAAAAAGGGAATTACAACATTTATAGAGGTAATTTTAAACCAAGAATTAGGTGAGCCATTTAGAAGAGACGCTATGAAGAAGCCAGTAGAAGTAGCAGGAATTGAAAAAGGTGACATGAAGCCTCAAAAATCATTGGTAGGATAAATAAATATATGTATGATGTTTATTCATACTGTAATTTATGGACGTTAAATTAGAAAAGTGGTTCAGACCTAATATTGACAAAGAAGTCTTAAAAGAACTTACAAAAAAATCAGACATCAAAGGATTAATTCATGTAAGTGTTTATTTTAGCTTACTAAGCATTGTTGGATATTTAGCATATTTAACTTGGGGTAGCTGGTGGTCAGCATTTTGGTTTTATATTTATGGAAATATTTTTTGTTTTTGTAATCCAATTTGGCATGAAACAGGTCATAAAACAGCGTTCAAGACTAAATTTTTAAATGAAATATTTTACTATATTTCATGTTTCATGGCATACTTTGAGCCTACAAGATGGAGATTTACCCATTTTGTTCATCATGGAAACACTTATTCAACAAAAGACCCTTATGATCATGAGATAGAATATGACAATAATTTAAAAGATACTCCTAAAAAACTAATAATGAATTTAATTCCTTTTGGTGAATTATTATTTTTTAAAAAAAGCATTGCTTTTGAAGTTATAAAACATGCTTTTGGCATACAAACCAAAGTTATGATTGATAGTATTCCAGAAAATGCAAGACCAAGAGCTATTTTGATCTCAAGAATTTATGTTGGTATCTGGTTATCTATAATTATCTGGTCTCTATTAATATCTTCATGGTTACCTGTGTTGTATCTTTTGTTACCTCATTATTATGGAAAAGGTTTGCATAAATTTGTTGCATTTACACAACATGCTGGTTTAGCTAGAGATGTAAAAGATCACAGATTGTCAGCGAGGGATATGAAATTAAACCCAATACTAAGCTTTCTTTATTGGAAGATGGAGTATCATTGTGTACATCATATGTTTCCAACTGTTCCAGCTTATAATTTAGAAAAATTACATCATCATTTAAAAGATCAGTTACCCGAAATTAAAGATGGATTATTTGAAACCTATAAAGAAATAATTCCAGCTCTTAAAAAACAAAGAAATGAACCAAACTATCATTTAGATATTTCATTACCAGAGCAACAAGCTTCTTAATGTATAAAAATTATAAATTGTTGTTATTTTTAGGAGCAGCAATAATTTTTCTTTATTTTAGTGTTGAAAAATATGAAGAATTTAGTCTTCAAAAATCTATATCAGCTTGTGTTATAGCCAAAGGTAAAATACTAAAAGAAATCGCCCCAGAAGAAGCAAGAATTATTTGTGAAAAAGAAATTAGAGAGCAATTAGAATAATCAAAGAAGACTTGGTAGCCAAGTTGAAAGAATTGGAAATAAAATCATTAATATTCCATAAACAATACCTACTATAGTAAATAGAGGAACCTCTTTAAATGCGTTAGCTGGATTTTCTTTTATAACACCAGCAGCAGTATATATTCCCACACAAACTGGTGGAGTAATCATTCCTATTCCAGCAAAAGCAACAAACACAACGTATAAATGAAGAAGACTTTGATCAAAAGATAGTGTTAAAGCTGCAAATATTGGAACTGTTAAATAAAATACTGGAACTATTTCTATAAATGTTCCTAAAATTAAACATATTGTTCCTAACATTATCCAAAATAAATTCACACTTACTCCCATATCTGTAAAATAAGTTATAATTTTTTGAGGGGCTTGGGTATAAGTAAGCACAACACTTAAAAAAGTTGCAGTCGCAATAATTGAAAATATCACTGCAGTAATTATTGCGGTATCTTTTAAACAACTTAGCAAAGATGAAAATGTTAATTCTCTGTATATTAAAAATCCTATCAAAACAGCATAAACTCCAGCTATAGCTGCAGACTCAGATGGCGTTAAAAAACCTGCATATATACCACCTAAAATTATAATTGGGGTTATTAAAGCTGGAAGCGCTGCAACAAAAGAACTTAATCTCTCTTTAAGAGTTGCCTTTCTATCGGCTCTAATATGTCTACATTTAAACAAAACTAAAAGAACCATTAAAATTAAAAGTATTATTCCTGGTATTACACCAGCTGCAAATGTTTTAGAGACTGGAACATAGGTGAGTGCACTAAATAAAATAGCAGCGTTTGATGGAGGAATTAAAGCTTCAAGTAAAGCAGCTGATGCAGCTAAAACAACTACAAACGGAGTAGGGTAGCCCTGCTCAATCATTTTTGGCATCATGATTGTTCCTACTGCTGTAATTGCAGCTAATATAGATCCACAGAATGCTGCAAAGAAACCCATCGCAATAACCATTGCAACACCCAAACCTCCTGGCCAATGTCCAACTAAAGTTGTTGCAAATTTTACAAGTCTAAGTGCTGCTCCACCTTTAAGCATCGCCATTCCACTAAAAATAAACAATGGTACAGCTATAAGTACATGTTTTGTTAAAGCTCCAAAAGATACTTGAATCAAAACAGACCAAGGAAGATTTAGTCCTCCAATAGCAGCTATAGAACTACCTAAACCGAATACTAAAAAAATTGGAACAGAAATTATTAAAGCTACTAAAGATAATATAGATGCTAAAGCAAACATTTAATTTTTTATTAAATTTATAATGTTATTGAGTAATAACTCTAATGAGGTAAGAGCTAATATTAAAAAACCAACAGGGAATGCTAAAAACATCCACCATATAGGGATACTAATTTCAATTTCCATGACTTGACCTAAATTGAAATACATTATTGTTGCATCAAGTCCTGCCTTAAAGAAAACACATGCTGATAAAAGGGCAACTATATTTACAATTAAAAACAAAATTTCTTTATTTTTTTTTGAAAGTATAGGAGTTAAAAAATCAACTTTTATATGTTGTCCCTTTTTTAAGAGTGGTCCTAATAATGGAAATACTAACCAACTAACTAAAACAGGTGGTAGTTCTATAAACCAAGCAAATCCAGTTCCAGTTATAAATCTTGTAGCTGCGCTTAAAAATAGTGCAGCAACCATAATGAAAATGATTAACATTGCGAGAGCTAATGAAGCCGAAGCTAAAAAATTATTAACTGCTCGCAACGCTTTCATTTTATTAGATTAAGCAATTAACTTATTCTAATTACTTTTTGCGTACTCTTGTGCTGCTTTTAAAGCATCAGAGTCAATCATTTTAGCCATTGCCGGCATAACCTTATCCTTCATAAGTTTATCAAATTTTGCTTTCTCAGCTCCTGAAAGAGTAGTTACAACACCGCCTCTGTCTTGGAATTCTTTAAGAACAGTTTCACCATGATCCATAATTCTGTCTGTTGAAAGTGTTCCTACTTCTTTACCAACATCCATAATTATTTTTTGTAAGTCTGCTGGTAAACCATTAAACCAAGTAGAGTTAGCCATTATATATGCATCAGCATAATATTGGTATGGCTTTTGAGCGTATTTTAAAAATTCCCACCAGCTATAAGCTTTTATACTTCCTGGAGGGCTATTTATTGTATCAATCATTCCAGACTGTAAAGCATTGTATACTTCACCCGTTTTTAAAGATACACGGTTTGCGCCAAGAGCATCCCACATAGGCTCCTCACTTTTAAGTAATCTTCTCGCTTTTAAACCTTTCATAGCATCAATACCAGTTAACTCTCTAGCACTTGAAATTGACATCACCGGACCAACTGGATTGTACATCACTAAAGTTGAATTAGTTTTTTTAGTTAATTCTCCCCAAATTTCTTTTCCTTTAGATGAATTTTGGAAAAAACCTCTTTGTTGTTCCCAAGAATTAAATAGACCTGGAAAAGATGCTACATTAAAGTTTTTATTTATTGGTGGAAAACTTACGACGCCAACAATTCCCCCTAGCTCAACTGCACCTGAAGTTACAGCTCCCATGACTTCTCTAATCCCAAAAAGTTGCTTTGAAGGATAAACTTCAATTTTTAATTTTCCATTTGCTCTTTTATTAACCTCATCAGCAAAAATTTGAGCGTGTTTTGCACTATGGTGCTTAGGACTCCAATGAACTGAAAGTCTACCCACTATTTCTGCAAATGCTGCTGTTGAAGATACTAAAAATGAAATAACTAAAACAAAACTCATAAAAGTTTTGCCAATCGATTTAAATTTAATCATTTTTTTCCTCTCTCTATATTTTTAATAATAGCAGTTTATTATTTGACAAAGATAAGACAATCTAAAATTATTCTATTATCAATTGAATAAGTAATATTATTGAATTAAGTTAGAGTTAAAAAAAATTCTATGAATCCAACAGATATATTATTAAGCATTGCAATAGTGGGAATATACACTCTCATTTACGTATATTTAAAATCAAAATATAATGATAACAAAATAATTATTAAATTGTTTATTGTAGGCTTTGTGTATGCAACAATAATTACTGGTATACTTTATTACTTAATAAAGTTTATAGCCTCATAAATTTAAGTGACACATAAATTAGAATTAATATATTTTAAAATGAGGGCTTTAGCAGAAGCTCCTCGTTTATTATTTCATTACACAAATATTGAATATGAAGATCATATGTCATGGGACTACTATGATAAGGAATGGTCAGAGGTAAAACCTAATATTCCTTTTAAACAATTACCCATGTTAATTATAGATAAGAAATATGAAATTTGTCAAAGCATGGCAATAATGACATTTATTGAAAATTTAGCAGGCATCAACATTACTGATCCAATATTAAATGCTAAAGCAAATGCTATTATGCAGAGCGCACAAGAACTTTTTATGCCACTTAACCCAACAGTAAATTTTGCAACAGGAGAAAAATTTATAAAGAAAAAGAATGACATGATGCCGTTTTTATTATCAAGATTTGAAGATCTTGAAAAAGTCTTGAAAGATAATAACAAAAAATTTTTCATCTTTGATGAACCAAGAGCATGTGATTTTGTAACGTTTCATCATATAGATTTATCTAAAATGCTTGATCCATCAATTATAAAAAAATTTCCTAGATTAGAAAAATTTTTAGAAGACATTATGTCTATAGAAAGTATAAAGTCTTACCTAGACAATCGTCCTAAATTAATAGATGTAAGTATCGAACCAAAATTAGTTATTGATGGAATTCCACACCCAACAGGAGTTAAAAAAACTTAATTTTTTAATAGTTGATTGCGTTATATAAAATTTCTATTATAACTCTCAGGAATTTATGGCGGGGTAGCTCAGTTGGTTAGAGCGCGGGACTCATAAGCCCGAGGTCAGTGGTTCGATCCCACTTCCCGCTACCAAATTAGTGACCTGGAAAATCCATTAAATTTTCAACCTTGTAACCATTTTTTACGAGGTTTTCACAGCCACCTAAGTCAAAAAGATTAATTACAAATATAAATGCTGCAACTTTTCCTTTTGAAATTTCTATAAGTTTTGCAGCAGCTTCTGCAGTACCTCCTGTTGCTATCAAATCATCAATTATTAAGACTGAGTCATTTTCAGAAACAGAATCTTTGTGAACCTCTATTGTTGCAGTCCCATATTCTAATTGGAAATCTACTGAGTGAACATCAGCAGGAAGTTTATTCTTTTTTCTTAACATTATGAATGGTTTTTTTAAGATGTAAGAAACAGCAGATGCAAACACAAAACCACGTGATTCAATTGCAGCAATTTTATCCACTTTAAATTTTTTTGATTTTTCAACTATCTGATTAATTGTTTCCTCAAATGCTGACTCATCTTTTATCAAGGTAGTTATATCTCTAAATAAAATACCCTTTTTAGGATAATCTTTAATTGAACGAATATAATCTTTCAAATCCATAATAGTTATTTATAAATACAATATAATTACTTTTTATATGGCAAATAATAAATTAGCAATAATTGGTGGAAGTGGACTTTACGATGTTGAGGAGTTTAAAGACAGAGAATTAATAGATTTAGACACTCCTTGGGGAAAACCCTCAGATCAGATTTTAAAAACTAATTACAATAGTAAGGAAGTTTATTTTCTTCCAAGACATGGCAAAGGCCATTTTATTTCACCTTCAAATATTAATTTTAGGGCAAATATTGATGCATTAAAACAATTAGGTGTAACAGATATTGTATCTGTATCTGCGGTTGGCTCTTTAAAAGAAGATTTGCCTCCTGGTAAATTTGTTATTATCGATCAATTTATAGATAGAACATTTACAAGAAATAAAACTTTTTTTGACGATGAAATTGTTGCTCATGTATCAATGGCCCATCCGACGTCAAGCGGATTAATGGATGCATGTGAAGAAGCTATAAAGAAAGCAGAAATAAATTATAAAAAAGGTGGGACCTATGTTGTAATGGAAGGTCCACAATTTTCAACTTTAGCCGAGTCAAATCTTTATAGATCCTGGAACGCAGATGTGATTGGAATGACCAATATGCCAGAAGCGAAGTTAGCGAGAGAAGCTGAAATTAGATATGCTTCTGTATCAATGGTTACTGATTATGATTGTTGGCATCCAGATCACGAAAATGTTGATGTTCAAAAAGTTATTAAAGTATTATTAGATAATGCATCTAAAGCTAAAAATATGATCAAAAATTTAATTCATGTCTTTGAAAATTATATTGATGCAAATGATCCAACAAATAATTGTCTAGATGTAGCTATTATAACTGCACCAGAAAAGAGGTCTCAAAAAACAAAAGATAAATTGAAAACAATAGCTGGCAGAGTATTAAATAAATGAGAATAGCAGGTAAAGAATATAGAACTATCTGGTACGAAGATGATGTTGTTAAAATAATTGATCAAACAAAACTTCCTCATAAATTTATTATTAAAGATCTTGAAACTGTAGATCATGCTATTAATGCAATTAAATCTATGGAAGTTAGGGGAGCCCCATTAATTGGAGCTACTGCTGCTTACGGTATAGCTTTGGCGATCAAGGAAAATAATGATTTAAAATTTATTAAAAAAAGCTCAGAAAAATTAGTTAATGCAAGACCAACCGCAATTAACTTACAATGGGCAGTCCATAGAATGAATAATAAATTATCATTTATAAAATCTGAAAATTTATTTGATGTTGCAATAAATGAGGCAAAAGAAATATGTAATGAAGATATAAATTTTTGTGAAAATATAGGTTTAGAGGGGCTTAAAATTATTGAGAAAATATATAATCAAAAGAAAAAAACAGTTAATATACTTACTCATTGCAATGCAGGATGGTTAGCAACTATTAACTGGGGTACCGCAACATCTCCAATCTACCACGCTTATAAAAAAGGTATTCCAGTTCATGTATGGGTTGATGAAACAAGACCAAGAAACCAAGGTGCAAATCTAACTTCATTTGAATTAAATGAAGAGGGTATACCAAATACAATTATTACAGATAATACTGGCGGTATTTTAATGCAAAGAGGAGAGGTTGATATGTGCATTGTTGGAACTGACAGGACTTTATCAACAGGAGATGTTTGTAATAAAATCGGCACTTATTTAAAAGCATTAGCAGCACATGATAATAACGTACCTTTCTATGTAGCTTTACCAAGCTCTACAATTGATTGGGAAACAAAAGATTATAAAAAAATTCCTATAGAAGAAAGAAATTCTGATGAATTATCACATATAGAAGGAAAAGATGATAAAAATAATATTAAGAAAGTTTTAATTTATCCTGAAAAAAGTAAGTCAATGAATTTAGCATTTGATATAACTCCAGCAAAATATGTAACAGGTTTAATTACTGAAAAAGGTGTATGTGAAGCATCTACTAATGGTTTAAAGCAAATGTTTAATAGATAATGAATAAAGTAAAAAATATATTATTTATAATGGCAGACCAACTAAGATTTGATTATCTTTCTTGTTATGGTCACCCGCACTTAAAAACTCCTAATTTAGATGGTTTAGCAAAAAAAGGAGTATTATTCGAGTCAGCTTACGTTCAGGCACCTGTTTGTGGTCCCTCAAGGGCATCATATTATACTGGAAGAACAGTGTTTAGTCATGGATCAACATGGAACCAAATACCTTTGCCAATTGGGGAATTAACAATTGGAGATTATTTAAGACAATCTGGGATAAGAACGGGTGTTGTTGGCAAAACTCATATGAGACCAGATTTAGATGGAATGAGCCGTCTCGGAATTTCAAAAGATACAGAAATAGGTTTAACAATTAGTGAGCCAGGTTTTGAACCTTATGAAAGAGATGATGGACTTCACCCAAATAACCATATTAAAAATTCAAATAAAAAACTATCTTACAATGAATGGTTAAATAAACTCGGATATGATGGCCAAAACCCTTGGGATAGTTGGGCGAATTCTTCAGAAGACGAAAATGGAAATATTTTAAGTGGATGGAGGTTAAGAAATTCTAATAAACCTGCAAGAGTTAAAGAGGAGCACTCTGAAACTGCTTTTATGACTAATCGATCTATGGAGTTCATCCAAGAAAGTGGTGAGATGCCTTGGTTTCTTCATTTGTCATATATAAAACCTCATTGGCCTTATATTGCACCTGCACCTTACCATAATATGTATTCAGCAAATCAATTTTATCCAGTTCATAGACGTGATACTGAAAAAGAAATAGATCATCCAGTATACAAAGCTTTTATAGAAAATAATATTTCAAAGACTTTTTCAAAAGAGGAAGTAAGAAATACCGTTCTTTCAGGATACATGGGATTGATAAAACAAATTGATGACAATCTTGGAAGACTTTTTAATTTTCTTAAAAAAAAAAATTATATGAAAAATACAATGATAGTTTTTACATCAGATCATGGTGATTATCAGGGCGATCATTGGCTAGGAGAAAAAGAATTATTTCATGAACAAATTGTTAAGGTTCCAATGATAATTTATGATCCAAGTAATTTGTCAGACAATAATAGGGGAGTACGAGAAAAAAGATTTGTAGAGGCTATAGATTTACTACCTACTTTTTTAGACTCTGTAGATAGCAATGTAAGTAAACATCGCCTTGAGGGACAATCTTTGTTGCCAATTATTAGAGGAAATGAAGTTTCTAATTGGAAAGATAGTGTATTTAGCGAAATAGATTACTCTTTTAACGAAGCAAGAAAAATTCTCAATATTGGAGCATCAGATGCAAGAGCTTATATGATTAGAAACAATAATTGGAAGTATATTTATTATAAAGGTTTTCCACCACAATTGTTTGACTTAAAAAATGATCCAGACGAATTTAATGATCTGGGGCAATCTCTTGACCATTCAAAAATTATTGAGGAAATGAAAGATATTCTACTTAAAAGAATTACTAATAGAAAAAATAGAGTTGCAGCAACAGATGAATTTGTTTTGAAAGAAAGAGACTATACTAAAGATGACGGTATTATGATAGGAGTATGGTAATGAATCCGTTAATATTATCCTTAATCGGTTTAGTAACAGTTGGAGTTTCGGCAAATCTAATAAAATTAATAAGAAAAAACAAAATTTTATTATTAATTGCAATAATTCCATGTGTTTATATTTTTATTTATGGTCTGTACGCAACTTTTGGGCCGATAGATTTATATAAAGATGGAACTGAAAATTTTATTGCTCAAAATCCTGGCAAAGAGCTTCCTGTTGTATTTGTTCTTTTAAAATTCTATCAATATATTTTAATCCTTGTTGGTGCTGTTTTTGGCTTAATTTATTTTAATTATTTTAAAAATTTCAATCAGACTATGGAGTCATCAGACTAGGCAAATACAAACATATTGCTGGAAAAGCTATAATTAAAGCAAGTCTAATGACATCTGTCAGTAAGAAAGGAAGAGTTCCAAACCATATGGTTTGAAGAGGAGTTTTTTGCATAACGCCTTTGATAACAAATAAGTTCATACCAACAGGAGGTGAAATTAATCCAAATTCGACTACTATTACCGCAAATATTCCAAACCATACTGGATCAATTCCAGCATCAACAATTACAGGATAAAATACTGGAATAGTTAAAAATAACATTGCTAAAGAATCCATTACAGTACCAAGCACTAAATATATTGCACAAATTACTAAAATTATTCCTAAAGGAGTAAGTTCTAAATAATTTATAAAATCAACTACAGCAAAAGGTAGTTGTGTAACAGTTATCAGATAATTAAATATACTTGCTCCAATTACAATTAAGTATAATGAACCAACAGTTTTAATGGTTGTCCACACAGCATCTTTCAACAGACTTAATTTTAATTGTCCTCTAAAAAAAATAAAAACTAAAACTAATATTACTCCTACTGCTGCACTCTCTGTAGCAGTGAAGAAACCTAAATAAAGTCCACCCATCATAATTGCAAATATTAAAAATATTGGAAAAACTTTTGAGATAGCTGAAATTCTTTCCTTTAATGGCATCTTGGTTCCATACCCACCTTGTGAAGGGTAAATTAAAAGATAAACTCTTATTGCAATCATATAGAGTACCACTGCTATTATTCCTGGTACGAGTGCTGCAAAAAATAGTTCTTGAACTGATTGTTCAGTTAAATATGCATATATTACTAAAATAACACTTGGTGGAATTATTATTCCAAGCGTTCCGCCAGAAGCAATAGAACCACTTATTAAGGCATCGCTATAACCGTGTCTTCTCATTTCAGGACCTGCCATTTGAGACATCGTTGCAGCTGTTGCTATTGAAGATCCACAAATCATTCCAAATCCTGCACATGCTCCAACTGTAGACATCGCTAAACCGCCTTTGTAATGACCCACTATTGCGTAGGCTGCATCGTATAAATTTCTTGATAAATTTGAACTATTGGCAAGGTTTCCCATTAAAACAAATAGTGGTAACACTGATAATGTATATTTTGAAACAGCATCAAATGGAGCGGTACCTAAAACAAATATTGCAGGGTCAAATCCAGATATCATTGCAAACCCAGTAAAACCAACTACCAACATTGCAATTCCTATCGGTACATTTAATACCATCAAAATTAATACAGCAGCAAAAGATAGCCCTCCGTTAATTACAGCTTCTAAACTCATTATAATTCCTCTACTTTTGAGTTATTTTTATAAATAGTTTTAATAAACCATATTATTATTGCAAAAACACTTAACCACATCCCAATAGAGCATATGAAATAAAATGGATAAAAATATAGTTCTAAATCAAGCGTTACTCTTTGATTGTTCATAAATTTATAAGAAGTCAAAGTAGTTGAATATGCCATTAAAGACATAATCGATATCATTAAAACAAATTTTAAAATTACCAAGTACGTTTTAAATATACCTAAATTTAAATTATTTATAAAATCTGCTGAAACATTAGCATTTAAATAAAATGCTCTTGGCATTGCAAGGAAAGCTACCAATGCCATTCCTATTTCAACTAACTCTATTGTACCTGTAACTGGTGAATTTAAAAATCGTCTTCCAAATACGTCACAAAAAGTTAATACAGCTAATAAAAATAAAACAATACCTGAAGCTATCGCCGAATAATCAAAAACTTTACTGACTTTAGAAATCATAAAAATGTTGCTTCAAATTATTTAAACATTAACATATAAGTAGTTTCAAAAATAGAAAGTATTAATCATGAAATTTATTTCTTTTAAACATAATGATCAAAATAAGTTTGGTATTATAAATAATAATAAAATTACGGATCTAACTGGAAAAGTATCAAATTCAAATACACTTAAAGATTTAATTTCAAATCAAGGAATTGAAGAAGCTAAATCTTATGCAACAAATAGTCCAGGCAACATTAATGAGTCAGATATTGAATATTTACCATTAATTCCAAATCCTGGAAAAATTATTTGCGTAGGTTTAAATTATAGTGAACATGTTAAAGAAACCAACAGAACAGTTGAAGAGAATCCAGTAATTTTTCATCGATTTCCAGAAAGCCAAACTGCACATATGCAACCAATTCAAAGACCCGTTGTCTCACAAAGTTTAGATTTTGAAGGCGAGATGGCAGTAATTATGGGTGAAGGTGGCAAACACATAAAACCTGAGGATGCTTTAAAGCATATAATTGGTTATTCATGTTATAATGAAAGTACTGTAAGAGAGTGGCAGAGACATACTAGACAATTTGGAATGGGTAAAAACTTTGAAAAAACAGGGAGTTTTGGACCGCATATGGTTTTAGCCGAAGACATTAATGATTATAAAAATCTAACAATTGAAACTAGATTAAATGGTAAAGTCATGCAAAACGCAAAATTAAGTCAACTTATTTTTGATATTCCAATTTTAATTTCGTATGTCTCTAAAGCAATGGCTTGGAGAGCCGGTGATGTACTAGTCACTGGTACGCCTGGAGGGGTAGGGTTTAAAAGAAATCCTCCAATATTTATGAAGCCCGGAGATAATGTTGAAATAGAAATTACAGAAATTGGCACTTTATCTAACACAATTAAGGATGAAATAATCTAATTTTCAAGTTAAACTTTCTAATAATTATTTAATTAAGAGGGGATTAACATGAAAAAAAAAATAATTGGTTTTGTTATAGGAATTTTTTCCTTAAGCATTATTAGCACGGCATCAGCTACAGAATTAAAGTTAGCAACTTTTGAACCACCAAAAGCATTTATAGCAAGTAAGATTTTAGCTGCTTGGGCAGATAAAGTTAACAAATGTTCAAATGGTGCTTTAAACGTAAAAATGTATGCAGGAGGAGTATTAGGAAGTCCTCCCAAACAATACGATATAGTAACTTCAGGTGTTGCAGATATATCTTGGACAGTTCTTGGATATATTGGTGGTCAATTTCCTTTAAGTTCAGTTGTAGAACTACCATTCTTAACTAAAACTTCAAAGGCTGGATCTAGAGCTTTAAATACTCTTTTTGAAGAAGGTTACCTTGATAAAGAAATGGCAGGAATTAAACTGATAGGACTTCATTCGAATCCAGGATACCAAATCCATATGAAGGATACTAAAGTAGTTAAGCCTGCAGACTTTAAAGGTAAAAAAATGAGAGTTCCAAGCAAAATAGCTGGAACAATTCTTAAAACTTTAGGAGCAACTGGGGTTAAAGTACCAGCACCAGGAACTTCAGAAGCTTTAAACAAAGGTGTCATAGATGGCACACCTTTCCCATACACAGCAATTGGTTCATTTAGATTATTTGATGTTACTAAATATCATACAGAAGTTAACATCACTAATGCAACATTTGGATTAATTATGAATGAAGGAAAATATAACGGTCTATCTTCAGCAGCAAAAGGATGTGTTGATAAACATTCTGGTCAATGGTTTGGCGATTGGGCATCTAATTTAATTGATACTCAGAATGCCAAAATGAGAGTTCAAGTAGAAAATACTCCAGGACACGAGATAACTGTTGCATCTGACTCAGTACTAGCTGAATACAAAAAAATATTAGCTCCAATTGAATCAGACTGGTTAGCAGAAATGAAAGGCAAAGGTCTTGATGGAGATGCTGTATTAAAAAGAGCAAGAGAAGTAATTTCTAAAATAGACGGTTAATAGTCAAATTCGAGCCCGCTAATTTCATAGCGGGCTCTTTCAAAATTAAGTATAATAAAAAAATGGCGGTAAAAGCTTTAAGTTATATTGGAGTTAATTCAGATAAATTTGAGGATTGGTCAGAGTATTCTCAAAAATACCTCGGTATGCAACAGATGGACCGTGGAAAAGAAATTCTATCTTTCAGAATGGATGACCAAAAACAAAGGTTAACTATAACCGGTGACAAAGGAGATGGATTAGGATTTTTAGGATGGGAAGTTGAGAGCAAAGAAGATCTTCAAAGCTTTGCAAATAAATTAGAAGAAAATAAAATAGTAGTAAATCATGGAAAGACTTCTTTTGCTGACAAACGTTTTGTTGAGGATTTAATTTATTTTAACGACCCACAAGGAAATCGTATTGAGCTTGTGTATAAGCCTATGTTAGATACAGATCCATTTAAACCAGGTAGGCCTATTTCAGGTTTTAAGACCGGGCCACTTGGTATGGGACATGCAGTTGTACATGTTAAAAATATTGATGATTTAATTCCCTTTTATAGAGATGTAATGGGTTTCAAAATAAGTGATTATAGTCATACTCCAATATCTTTATGCTTTTTTCATGTTAATGGCAGACATCATAGTTTAGCTTTATTTGGTTCAGGTGGAACTGGATTCCATCATTTTATGGTTGAATACAACAACTTAGATGATGTAGGTCAAGGATATGACTTGTTGCAATACAAGGATAACGCAATTGCTTATACAATGGGACGACATACCAATGATTATATGACTTCATTTTATTCAATTACACCATCTGGTTTTTTTATTGAAAATGGATGGGGTGGGAGGATTATCAATCCGGATACATGGCAGCCTATTGAAACATTCGAGGGGCCTAGTTTTTGGGGGCATGAAAGACTTTATTTACCAGATGATGAGAGAATGAAATTTAGAAATAAAAGACTTGAAACTGCATCTCAAGGTAAACAAGCTCCATTGTTAATCGATTGTCCTTGGTTATATTCAAATTTAAAAAATAAATAATTTTTAAAAATATCAATGAAAGAATTTGATGTCACAATAGTAGGATTAGGACCCGCAGGAGGGACTTTAGCAAACCTTCTGGCAATGCATGACTTTTCGATATTAATTCTTGATAGAGAAAAAAGCTTTTATCCTCTGCCTAGAGCAGTTCATTTTGATGACGAAGTAATGAGAGTATTCCAAACAATAGGAATTACAAAAGAATTTTTGAGACATACTATAATTAATAGAGGTACAAAATTTGTTAATTCTAAAGATAAAGTAATATTAGATTGGCCAAGACCAAAAA